>NZ_JAYGHD010000349.1:0-21595 GCF_034932245.1 Nostoc sp. UHCC 0251 | reverse complement strand
AAAAAACAAAGGCAATAGTGACTATGTTGCAATTTAAATGCCGATTAGCTTATCTGAGGCTTTTTCGCTTACCTTCTGCTTTGAGGACAGCATCGAGACGACGTGCTTCTTGATAGGTTTCAGAAAATTGGTCTTTGAGAAGTTCGTTAGACCCTGTACACAAAAGGTAATTAACAGTCCAAGGGCTGGAATTACAAAAAACAAATGTAAAATACTCAGGGCGCGAGTCCCACTAAACGCCACGATAAACGGCAACAGTGTAAAGCCAATATCCAGAAATATTTCTGGACAGGTAATACCCAGCGCCTCCAAATTCACATTAATTAAATCTCTGAGTACCATTGTATTAACTGCTAAGTAGGAAACCCAGTTAAGCAGGTATCCAATTGCTGCATAGCGATCTAGTCCGGGGTAGTTTTGCAGCAGCTTGGTAGCATAGTTAGGTGTTCCTCCAGCCACATTTATAAAATGCATACCCAAGCGTTTTACCTGATAGTTGAGCAGCATTCCAAAAATCACCGCAGGTATCCAGACAAAAATAGCTTGGGAACCGAGAGCAGCATGAATTGCTGGAACCAATGCTGTCCAGGAAATATGAGCCGTCAAGCCAAAGCCCCAACTTTCAACGGCACTTAGGCTTCTAGTCAAGCGAGGGTAAGAAGATTGGCCCAAAGTAGCATGAGCAGGATGGGACATGATTGGCAATGCTGGGTGGGATACTGTAATTAAGCTTATTAGCTAGAGTTCCCATCTCTTAAAGGTTCTGAACAAAGAGTTTTTGCTCGGAATTACACTTAATAATTATTCTCTCGATAGAGAAAATTTATTCACAACACCAGCATTTCTTGACGCCATAATTTAGACTTTAAGGCGCGATCTTTACCCCTACCTTCTTATTCCCACTCTGCACTTTCAGGAAGCTTCTTGTTGAGAAAGCGATCCATGCACCGCTCCGCTAAAGCCGCGATGGTTAGCGATGGGTTAGTGCAGGCAGTCGAACCAGGAATGAGGGAACCATCAACAACAAATAAGTTGGAATAGCCGTGGACTTTTCCATAAGTGTTGCATACAGCACCCATAGTTGCACCACCTAGGGGATGAGCTGTAGCACTAAAATCAAGCGGTGCGCCAAAAGTTGTACCATTAGCTTGATTGAGCAGTTGGTAAGTATACTGGTTAGCCTGGGTAATTTTTTGATTGTTGGCTGAGTTCTTTGGCCAGAACAGATTAGCTGATTGTGTAGAAGTATTGTAAGTAAGATAGCCCTCTGGTTTAGCGATCGCTAGGCTCACAGGAGCTAACACACCTTGGGGAACTATCGGAAAAGGAAGTTGCTCAATGACTAATGGAGCGATGGGATTGTCGAAGTCTTCAATTACTACCGATGCTGGGCCGCCCAGTGTAGCATTAGTTTGACTAGAGGTAACAATCGCACTCACCCCATCACCGTTAGTTCCCCACAATTTTCCGACTTGATTGTTCAGACGAGGCAATGTCCTATTGTGCTTGGCACGCAAAAGCAATTCGGTGGTACCAATGGAACCGGCTGCTAAAAACAGATAGCGACAGATAAAGGATTTTTTGGACAGTACAACTCCCTGCTCATTAATCTGATTGCAGGTAACTCGGAAACGCCCAGCATGTTCTTCTTCAATGGTATTTACCACATGTAGGGGTCGGATTTCTACCTTTTTAGTAGCTTCTGCCATGCTGAGATAATTTCGATCTAAGCTGTTTTTCGCACCACTATTAAGACCATAGTAAACTTGACCTGTGATCGCAGAAGGAACCTTCTTACCCTCGATTTCTTGTCGAACAATATCCCAATCAACAGCCACATCAAGCTTCTTAGCTTTTAAACCAGCTTTGGCTGCTTGCTCTAATAAGATGCGGCTTGCCAAATAGTAGTCAGTTTTTAGAATGTCATCTGGTATTGGAGATGGGTTGAGGATGGAACGCACCCTTGGGTAGTAAACTTTATCCAGTTCCTCATATTTGATGCTGCGTGGAAAGACTTGATAAAAAAGTTCTTTAGTTGGTTGATAACTAACTGCGTTGTAGACTAGCGAACCGCCTCCTACCCCTGCCCCACGATAAACAATGATGCCATCGCCTACCTTAACATCCAGAACACCAGTGTATACATCAATCGGAACTTGATTGAAGATAACTGTACTTGGACTCAACCAAGTAGACCGACCATCTGGATTCTGATATGTGGAAAAAGTATTACCTGCGGCGGTGATTGGCCATCGTCGTCCTCGCTCCAATACTATGGTTTTAATTCCAGCTTCACCAAGGCGCAATGCTGCAACTGCTCCACCAAAACCACTACCAATCACTAGCGCTTCGACACATTCTTCACCACGATAGGCAGAAGCAATGCTAGGTAAACCTATACTTGCGGTTGCTGCCAGCGTTGCCTGAATAAATTGACGACGTTTAATTACGCCCGACATAATTAATTTCCTGTATGAGTTGATTATGCACCGATACCTTTACATCCCAGTTGAAATCACTAGCTGCAATTGATGTCTTCAAGGAATTACAGAAGTAACTTAAAAATATCGAGCACCTGGTTAAAACAACTTCTGCTACACTCGTTGCACAATCCCAAAAATACCAGTATCAAAAATAGTTGATCTGCCAAATTGCCAAAAACTTGTTTTTGTGTATTTAGAGACTTCCAAATACAAAAATATCTAACTACTGATTGTGGGGTGAGCGTCTCGCCCGCCCGTAACACTTCACGCTATTCTTGATCAAACGTCAGTGAACAAGTTTATTGCAACGAACTTTAAAAAGCATGAGTGGCAAATTAATTGTATTTGAAGGGGTGGAAGGCTGTGGCAAAACCAGCCAAATGCAGCTTTGTTGTGAGTGGTTGGAAAGTCTGGGTATTTCTGTGGTTGTTACTCGTGAACCCGGTGGAACAGAGTTAGGCTTACATCTTCGCCGTTTGCTACTAGAAAAGGCAGAGCCAGTTGCACAAGTGACAGAACTCTTGTTGTATGCTGCCGACCGAGCGCAACACGTTGAACAAGAACTCAAACCGCAACTGCAAGCAGGGAAATATATTTTATGCGATCGCTACACTGACTCTACCATTGCCTACCAAGGATATGGTCGCGGTCTTAACATGAGTTTAATCAATCAGCTTAATCATATTGCCACTGGTGGTTTAGAGAGTGACTTAACTATTTGGCTAGATGTGGATGTCGAAGTAGGACTAGCCCGCAAACGGGGAGATGGAATAGGATTAGACCGCATTGAACAAGAAACAATTGCTTTTCATCGGCGCGTTCAGCAAGGATACGCAGAGTTAGCAGCATCCTATCCCTCAAGAATTGTGCGGGTGGATGGTAGCTTGAGCAAAGAAGCTGTACAACAGGTAATTCAAGAAATTTTGCGCGTACACTTGAAGGGGTTGCTATAGGCATCGCCGCAAATTTTGAAGGCAAAATTTTTTGAACTTTTTACTTAAATTTCTTAACTGTCCTTGCATCCCTGCTTTAAAGCTGAGAATATAAAGCATAGGGTATTTTTCGATACCACACACGAATCCAAAACTAGTACCGTAGGCATCACTATCTTCAGAGGTCTAACAAACCCACTGCACTAGAACGAAGCTTGCTTTGGAATTTATATATTCAAAAAAGGTTAAGAGGAAGAGTTTGTATGAAATTGAAGTCTGTTTCTGTAGGTATTGGCTTAAGCATCCTCAGTTTTTCAGTCAGTTCATTCCCACGGACTATATTCAATTCATCACGAGTCTTTGCCGAAGAAGTTAGTTCTTCATGCCCTCTGCCATCTGATATTGCCGTTACCTTCCTAAATTCTAAATGTGAGGAAGTCAAGCTAAAGCAGCCCCAAACTTTTTATCGCTACTATAGTAGCAGTGAGAACAGATATGGTAGGTATTTAACAACTGATAAATATGAAACAAATGTAGAAGTAATTAGGAATCTAGCCCTCAATCAATTATGGGGCAATAAAGCCACTATGATTCAACCAGTTACTTTGCCAGCAGGAACGACAGTTTATCAAGGCATTGTTGCCCCTCAAACCCCCACTCAATGCTATCCTGGCGGTGGTCAACAGACTTTTATTAAAGATACAAGAGATCCAAAGATTGAGTGGGCTGAGGGACAAAATATCGTCCAACAAGATTTTAGTTGTCCGTAAAACTCATGAAAACCAAGACAGAAGAATTTATCAATTTGCTCGATAAAGCTATTGAGATTGCCGAACAGATTCGTAGAGATAAACAACCAGAATTTAAACACTCAGAGCGTTTGAATAATCTGACCAGTGCCCTAGAATCTATTAAAAGTCAGACGCTGACTGGTAAACTTGAAGCATCAGGAGGAATCTCAACCCTTGGGCTGGCTCGTGAAGTGGCTGATTGGATTGAGTCGTTAGATTCGCCGTTATTAAAAAGTGTAGGCGCGATAGAGGAGTATTACCAAAAACACCTCTAATTAACTCGCCTTTACTATTAAACTCTCCGAAAATCATATTGTGCCACAGGCTCCAGTCTCATTGATTCGCATCATGAGACGCAAAGTATCACCAAATTTTTCACGAGCCTTTGTTCTGGCAACATCCTCATTTGGATCTATAAAATAGTCTCCACTTTCAGGCTCAATGACTATGAACCAGTCGTAGTGTTCTTTGATTAACTCTGGTTGAACTCTGTCAAATACTACTCGACAACGCTGATAGAATACCTCATCTTCAGCTTTGCGTCTGGCTCTTTCTTCTGGTGATAGTTGACGTTCTGGAAATACTCTTCCTCTACGTGGTGTGTGATTAGAAGATATTTGTGTCATTTTGTTTACTATAGGATTACTATTTGATTTTTGAACAAAGTTAAGTATTGTAGGGTGCGTTAGGATGAAATCCGTAACGCACCGAATCCCTGGTAATAGTGCGTTACGCTGTCGCTAACGCACCCTACGTATCTTTTCAAAAATCAAACCGGATTCCTATATTTGATTGGATAAGAGCCTCTTAGCTTCTATATATTGATTATATCTGAGGCGATCGCCAGGAATATTTTATCAATATTCTTTCATATCAAAAGGCCAAAAAAAGCGTAGGCTGCACCTACGCTTTTTTTTAAATTACAGAATATAGCTTAAGCAGCAACAGGTTCTAACAATTTAATATCAGAGAAGATAAATTCTTGAATAGATACTTGTCCTGCTGTCTCGGTACGAATCTCCCGACGATTTAGGATGAAATAGTCACCAACTTTTTCATATTCATCGATAAATTCGCTTCTACCGCCCTTTTGTTCCCCAGTCTTGGGATCATGGTACACAGAGTCATAGCGGTGCGATAGGTAGCCTTCCCCGGTGTCGTGACTGCTAAAGGTGTCAATTGTCACGTAAGTACCGTGGATTAGACGGTGAACATGGCATACTTCATTATTGCGGACTTTGTATTTATCGCCCTCAGCCTTACCACCCATTAAAAGCTCAACTGCACCAGTTTCGTCAGTTTTACCATAACTAAAGGTATTGGCGCTGTGGGTGTCTTCAAAGCTGCGGCGGACGCGGTGGATTGCTATCTCCCAGGCTTGACCATGAATTGCTTTCTGGGCTGGCTCGTCATCTACATCCAAAACTTCAGCTTTCAGATTGGCAGTGATTATAACTTTGCCTGTAAACACTTTATCATCATGCTTAAAGGTAATATTTGCGGTATAACCAGGGAAATTCTTGTCCCAAGTGTAGCGGTTCTCATAAGCAGCCCGGAAAAGTTCCTGAGCAGAGAGTTGTGTAACTGTCATGTGCTTCTCCTAGTCGCTACTGTAATTAGCGTTTTAGTTTCGTTGGTATTAGCATAGAAGTAATTGTTGAGGCTTGGATAGTCCCCAACTGGGTACACTTATGGTTAATTCTCTCCACGCTGTATTTCATGCGATCGCTAATGTCCAAAATGAGCAAGAATTAAAACTAGCTCTCACGGATAAAATTAGTGACCATTTTGGCGTGCAAAATTGGGGTATTTATCTTCTAGATGAGCAACCAACGACCCAAATCGATGTTCAGGGCATTCCGGCAGTATGCTTAGAAAGCAATCCAGTCGGGCGCTACGTGGTTGAGCGTCACGCTCCCGCCCATGAACAGTTATTATTATCACCAGCAGACTGGAAGCATTTTTGCTCGCGTTCTGATCACGAACATGTGATGACTGGGCCAATTGTTTGCGATGGTCGTCTTGTCGGAACGCTTAACTTGGCTCGTGACAAGGGAAATCCTGCTTTTAATGGCAACGATTTAGCTGATCTAAGTGCCTTATGTATTCATTTGTCAGCCAAAATGGCAAGCCTACGGTCAAAACCAAAAATATCCAATACCCTTTTAGTAAGTCCTCTAACAGCGCGTGAGTTAGAAATTGCCGAGTTAGTGGCACAAGGGTTAACAAACGCGGAAATTGGAGAAAAACTTTGGATTACGCAAAATTCCGTCAAACAAGCTTTGAAGAGGATGTTTCGTAAGTTGAAGGTTTCGGCGCGTGCAGAAATGGTAGCAAAGCTACAAGATATACAAGTTTCTTAAAAAGGCCTTCCTAAAGAAGTTAACTTTAAATAAATCAGAGTGTTAATCAAACAATAGAATTTCATTGTAAAACTACCTGAATTAGCAACGAGCGATCGCATGACTAGATTTAGCAGCATAGAGGCGTGAGAGAAAAAGCCGCTGATAGTTTTTCTCAGGCACGTTTTTGCAATGATTTATATTCAAATTCCGCAACGTCTAATTGTTTTTTAAAATAAGCACGGTAGAGTTCGCAACGCGGGAGGATGCGATCGCCTTCATAAGTAATCAAACCCAAGCTTTCGAGCTTATGAGCATCAATGGGATTCAGAGAAATGCTTTGCTTTGCAGTCACAACTCGAATATATGCCTTTACCAAAGTGGCATTTTCTTGTAGGATTGCCCAGTGTCGCCATAAATGATAACGATAGATTCCACCGTTAGCGATCGCCTCCTGTATCAGTTCTTCTAAAGTAATTCCTTGACAGCATACATAATATAAAGCAATCCGAATTAGTGCAGGATGTCCCCCCACGAGGGACATCAGTTGAGCAACCTCATGACTAGTCCAGTCTAGCCCATGCCGTTGGGCTAAGTATTCTACTTGGTGTTCAGCAAATTCTGGCAGACGGATCGGAAGTCCGATATTAAATGGGGAGCGGTTGATATCTAAGGAAACATACACTTCTGTGGAATAAACCACCACTAGCCTCAGTTTCTGCAAGTCGGTATCTTGTCTTGCTTCCTCATACCAAGAACGCAACAAACTAAAGAACTCCTCAGCAATTTGAGGATATTCAAAAAAGCGGTCAACGTCATTTAACACTAAAACTACAGGACTTTGACTCTGCTTGAGTAAATAAGATTGCAAGTATAAACTGCAACTCAACTTACAACCTATTTCCTCATGCCAGTTTTCATCTAGCTTGGGGTCAATCCCTAATTCTGTGGCAATTTGCCAGCAAAAACAACGTAAAAGCTTGTTCAAGTCTGTCAGACAGTTTGCATCCATTTGCTTGCAATTCAGGATAACTGGGCGATAACCTTGCATCTCGGCAAAGGCTAAAAGCCTCAGCACAAGAGAACTTTTTCCCATCTCTCTTGGTGCTCGAATCCGAATCACACAGCCTGGTTGAATTATTTCTCGATAAACTAGTTCCTCAATGGGGGGACGTTCTACATAGAAGGGGGAATCTAGAGGTACGGGGCCATCTGGGTATGACCAAAGATTTTCGAGTTGGTCATGCTGTTGAGTAACAAATAAATCTGGTGTTAAATACGGAGATACTTTTTGTTCTGTGTTTAGACTTACTAAGGAAGTTTGATAGTTTACAGTATTATTCGGTTCACTTAGGATTGCATAGTCTTCCCTATGTAATTCTAGGTTAAAAGCGCTAAAGCACAATTTCAGGGTTTTTTGATCCACGCCTTTATCCAACGACCATAATCGGTTTAGAGTTTTAGTAGAAACATTCATGCGATCGCCTAAATCTTCTAGAGTGAAGCGTTCGCCATTGTTTTCAACCTTTTCCATAGCTAGAATTGCCGCTTGTAAGCGCTTCAACCCAGCGATCGTTAAGATAACTCCCCGTCTTCGCGTGCTCTTCGATTGCTTCATATAGCTAATTATTTATGTGCTTTTTTATTAACTGTCTCCTCATTGTTTCATGTTTTTGATTAGTTATTAAATGGTTATTTGGCTGTTGTTACACCATTAAGCTAATTGTAAAAAAATATACTTAATTAATTTATAAAAGTTAAATGAGTGGGTATAAAAAAACATAGCTATATTGTAATGATTGTCATTTTTCCTTCTTCTACGAAAAGCCGATGACGCTTCTGTTTTACATCAGGTGTTTTTTACTACTTATAATTCACAAATGACAAACTTTAATAGTTCACTTTATTTGTGCCAACTGGTGAGGAGGTTACTTAAAGTTATTTATTATCTGGTCTTAATCTAAATTTTGGGCGTTGCATAGTTGCAGGATGATTTAGCAACTTCCAAAATTCTCCTCCTGCTTGCCCCAATTCATGCCACTGTTCTGCAACGCCGAATTTTGCAATCTAGGCGATGTCTACGATAACGCATCTCAAAACTTAGGGTGCAAGATGCAGTAGGGGCGCACAGCTAACTGTACGCCCCTACTAAAGGACTATATTTGATTTATGCCACTGAGAAACGCTACGAGCTATCATCTGCAAGGGTAAACGCGTTACCCAAATGTTAGAAGAGTTCGGTGGTTAGACACCAGCGTTCCTATGATTACTCTTTTATTGGCGAAAAGTGATTAGTACTCGCTGCCAATAGGATATTGGAACGCATTTAACGTCTAACTTGGTTTGAGATATTTTTGCCCGCCTGTGCCGCACTGTCCCCTACATCACTAGCAGTTTCTTGAGCACCTTCTGCGTACCCAGATCCAAATTCTTTAAAGGCTTCTGCTGACTCTCCAGCAATCTTTTGAAGCCGTTCACCAGGAGAACCTTCCGTTTCACGAGCTTCTTTATTCCACTGCCCTATTGTTTTCGGTCTTTGAGCATCATTTTGCTCTACCTGTTCGCGGACTCTCTCCTTTAAGCCTTTGTCATTCTGCCCATAAGTAACATTCGTCGTCAGTACTAGAAAACCAACTAGGACAACAGCCAAAAAACGTTTTACCTGAAGTCCTTTAAGTAAGGAACTGATGTCACCAATCGTTCTAGAAATCAAGTTTATCATGCCACTTAGCTTATTTTTTGAGTACAAGTAAAGATTAGCTATAAAAAAGATAACTATCCTTCTAGCAAAAGGCATATTTTAGTTATACAAAATAGATAATTTTTAAATCTTGGGGAAGAGGTGAGTTATTAGATGCATCGATATTTGCGATTTGTCTATGGGCACGAAAAATACTGCCTTTCTTTAAAAACTTTGTATAACAAGCGGGAGAGAGCATTATCCGAAAGTGACTGCTGAATCAATGCATCAAACTATTATTAAAAATTTGATCAAGGGCTAAACTGCGTTGATTTCCATTTTTTCAATATACCAAGGAAAATCATTATGTTCAAAAAGCTACAACAACTACAAGCGATTATGGCTTACAAAAACTCCGAAAATTTGGGTGATATTGCTATTCTTAAATCTGAATTCTTCGGTGCTAAAGTTTCTCCAACAGTCGCCTATAAACTGCAACCAGTAGCGGGATATTATCCCGTAATTGATTTGAACCAATTAAGTCAATACCCTCAAGGCTCATTTGGGCGAGAATATGCCAATCACATGCGGATAAATCAACTTAAACCATTAACCATCAGCCCAGAACTAGAAGACATTGCCAAACGTAATGTATTTGCTCTGCGATATTTAGTTACCCACGATATTTTTCATGTATTGCTTGATTTTGACACCACATACGCGGGAGAAATTGGTGTACTTGCTTTTGCTGCTACACAAAACTACAGTAACTCACTCCAAGTCGGTTTATGGTTGGCTAAATTGCTCTATCCCATCTTGGCTCCCCAACAAATCAAAGAAATTTTCGCTAACCTGGCAAAAGGGCGAGAACTAGGCAAGAAAGCTGATTTTTTGTTGGGCTACCGCTTTGAAGATCATTGGGAAGAACCAATTGAGGATGTGAGAAAACGATTGGGATTACTTTAAATTCCCATAATTCATCCGAAAAAAGCATTTTCTCGTTCAATAACAGCTTTTTTAGGAGTTGCGCTTTCTGTTGTTAAATCATGCTTGAGATTCCTTCATTTGGCAAATGTAGCACTAAATACATTTTTAATGCTACATTTGGTTTTTAATACAGATATAAGTTAAAAAAGACATATATCTTTGGTTAGATAAATTATCTACCTTAAGATATATATCCTTAATGGATCATTCCTAAATAGCTACTAATAACAATCAATAGTCACACGACTTTTAGGCTAAAGACAAAGTTTTGTCTGACTTAGTGGATTTATACCGTAATCCCTAGATATTTGAAGGGCTTGCAGACAACAAATTAATCCACATTTTTTCCTAAACACGAGAATTGCTTCAGGTGGAAAGCCAAAGGATGAAATACTGGATAAGGAAATTAGCAATCTGTATAGTATTACTGTATAACTTGTTTTTATCAAGTGATTACGCAGGGGCGAACCAACTTTCAAATCTTGATGTGCAACAATTAAATACACTTCCAGTAGTTGAAAACTTAGCAAGTGCTGACAATAATCTTGCTAAACGTATAAAGGAAAATTTTCGCCAATTTAGTGAGATAGACAAAAGTTCAGATATAGACGGACTCTTTACACTTTATTGCACCGAGGATTCAGGCAAAATTTATTTAGAAATTAAACCAGAGCAGCTAAATAAAGATTATTTAGCTATAGCAACCTTGGAATCAGGCGTGGGGGAAAGTGGAATTTATAGTGGATTACCTATTTCTGATTTTCTCTTCTACTTCCGACGAGTAAACAATAGATTGCACTTTGTTGTTCGTAATGTAAAATTCCGCGCTGAAAGTAGTCCAGAACAGCGATCGCTTGCTCGTTCCTTTAGCGATTCGGTTCTTTACTCACTAGAAATACACACTATTAATCCACGCACTAAAAATATTCTGATCAGCCTGGATGAACTGCTAATGCAGGATTTTCCTGGATTAACTCCTTTATTAAAATACTCTTTGCAGGCTGATTACCATTTAGATGCAAACAAGTCTTATTTTGGGGATATTAATAGCTTCCCAGAAAACGTAGAAATTGATTCAATTTACGGTTTTTCATCACCAGAAGGAGCAAATTTAGTTACCTTACCTGATAGCAGGGCACTCACTTTGAAGGTACACTACAGTTTTTCTCAGCTTAGAGAAAACACTGGTTATATTCCCAGACTTGCAGATGACAGAGTGGGATATTTTATTACCGCTTTCCAAGATTTCTCTAATAATGCTCACGAATCATTTGTACGTTACATCAATCGTTGGCATCTAGAACCATCCGATCCTAATGCCCCTTTATCTCCACCCAAAAAGCCAATTGTGTTTTGGATTGAAAATGCTGTACCACTAGAGTACCGTGATGCAGTTCGTGAAGGTGTTTTGATGTGGAACAAAGCATTTGAAAAAGCTGGATTTCAAAACGCTATTGAAGTACAGCAAATGCCAGATGATGCTGATTGGCAACCCGCAGATGTACATTACAACACTATTCGCTGGTTCAATTCTTTAGATGCAGGTTTTGCCAGAGGCCCAGTGCGCGTTAACCCACTCACCGGGGAAATATTGGATGCAGATATTATTGTGGATGCCAATATGGTGCGTTCAATTCAGCAAGAATATCACGCACTGATGGAAGGAAATTCATCTTTTACGAATGGACACTTTTCTCAACTGGGCAAAAACCCATGTCCAGGTAATTTATCTGCAACATTCTCGAAAGGTTTTAAAGCTTTTCCTGAACAACATTTAGTAGACAATGACTTCTGCTATAGCATGGAGTCTTCAGATCAAGCCGCAATGGGGGCGTTGGCATTGTCAATTTTGCCAAACACTACATCCGGTAGTGAAACCATGAAGGAGTATGTGCATCAATATTTGCGTTCTCTGATTGCTCACGAAGTCGGGCATACTCTCGGTTTGCGCCACAACTTTCACGGAAGTACTATGTTAACGCCCGAAGAATTAAATAATACTGAAATCACTCGCACTAAAGGTTTAGTAGGTTCGGTGATGGACTATCTCCCTGTGAATATAGCACCACAGGGAGTACAGCAAGGTGATTATTTTCCAGGAGTTGTTGGGCCCTACGACGAATGGGCAATTGAGTATGGTTATAAAAGAAATCCATCAGTAACACTTGAGGGAATCATTCCAGAATCAGAAAAAGGTTTTTTGGAGCAGATTGCACTGGTATCGCCTCAACCAGAATTATCTTATGCAACTGATGAAGATATCTGGGACATTAATCCTTTGGCAAATGTCTGGGACATGAGTAGTGATGTGCTACTTTATTCGCAGTGGCAAATGGATAATGCCCGTTTTATGTGGCAGCACCTTGACAAGGGTTATCTATCGAAAGGAGAAAGTTATAGTAACCTGCGCGTTTCATTCAATAGAGTACTTAAATATTATTTTCGCAACGCCACCTTACTTTCTAAATACATTGGTGGACAATCGTTTCGGCGTCTCCATGTTAGTGATGATACCTCTTGGGCATTTGTACCAGTTTCACTTTTAAAACAACGTCAGGCATTGACAAAGCTACAAGAGTATGTGTTTGCTGAGGATGCTTTCAGTTTTTCACCACAATTGCTGAATCAACTAGCACCGTCGCGCTGGGAACACTGGGGTAGTTCTGTACCTAACAATCGCCTTGATTATCCAATTCACGAAAGAATTTTGAAGTTCCAAAGTGCGGTACTGCGATCGCTATTAGACAGCGATCGCCTGAATCGTTTACAAGATATAGAATTAAAAACTCTTCCTGGAGAAGCACTTTCCATCCCGGAACTGTTCGACACCTTGCAAACAGGCATCTGGACAGAAGTTTTAACCCCAGGAGAATCAAAGCCAATTTCTAGCATCCGCCGTTCATTGCAACGGGAACATTTAAATATTTTGCTAGAGATGATGTTGGGTACTACTGATACGCCCGAAGATAGTCGGACATTAGCTTGGTATGAATTGCGACAACTGCAAAAAGCTATTGATGTCAGACTCAAACAACTGAGTGAAAGCCTTGATATTTACACCTTAGCCCACTTAGAAGCTTCTGGCGATCGCATCGCTAAAGCATTAAATGCACAGTTAATTTCTAAGTAGGGAGTGGGCATTGGGCATTGGGCATTGGGCATTGGGCATTAGTTATTCTCCCACTGCCTCCTCTGCTCCCCCTGCTCCCCCTGCTCCCTCATCCCCCACTACCCACTCCCAAGATACTTTTGCAATAAACCAATTACAACTTCTGGAGTTTCCAAATGAGGTAATATTCCTGCATCTGCGATCGCATAAAAATTTTGAATTGCAGTTGGATTTAAATTTGCCAAGCGTCGTCCTAATTTGATGCTGGTAAATTGTGCCTTTTCTCCCCAAAAGATGCTCGTGGGAATTGTCAGTTGTTTAATATATAAACTCAGATCAAAGTAAAGATCGCCCCGCAAAAATGACAAAGCGGCAAACTTGGCATTAGGCTGTTGTGCAGAGGTTAAATAAGCCTCCACCATTTCTTGAGAAACTCGTTGTGACTTGGCAAACAGAAAACTTTGTAAAAAATTTCGGACTGCAATTTCATTTTCCGCACCAAGCATATAAATAAAATTGTCCAGCAGAGGCGCATTGATCACCGAAAGCGGAAGTCTGCGTCCAGCGCCCTGCCCAAAATCATCAAATCCAGACGGGGACACCAAAAACAGGGCTTTGAATAAATTGGGTTGAACAATAGCTAGACGAATAGCCAAAGCGGCTGTTAGAGACGAGGCTACCACGGTAACAGGTTGACGACAAGTTTCAATGATAAACTCTGCGATCGTGCTGAGATAATCCCTAATTTTATAATCGCGGACTGGATGAGCCGATTCACCCCAGCCGATTAGATCGGGAGCTAAAATGCGGTAATTAGAGGCAAAAGCCGGATAAACCTTAGACCATTCATACGCAGACGCCCCACCACCAAAGTTATGGAGAAACAGTAGTGGAGGTAAATCTTCAGTATCAGCAAACGCCCAAGGTGCATTCGTTTGGGTATAGTAAACCATTGCCCCCAAGGATGTATGGATAAGTTTATGTCCAAAGCCAGGAGGTTGAAACTGAAGCATAAAATTAAAAAGTATAGTTTAATGGCACTTTACCCGAAGGCAACAAAATTACGAGTTATAAAGTCAAGCTTACCGAGAAATATCGAAGTAAGTAAACTTTTTCTCTTCTAAGCTATTTCATATTTAATTTGCATACAGTCAAACTAATTCATAATTCATTCTTGCTTTTTATTACTATCTCCTGTGATTTGAACAAGTTGATTGAGGTCATTACCACTGATGTGATAAGCATTCCCAAAACCAAGTATAAAACGACCTTCACTAGGAGTTAGCTGAAAAATCCGAAAGTCAGACAAGCCACGCAGAACTTCTATAATTTGACCAAACCGCCCTTGAAATTGTTCAACAATTTGATTCCACTTGTCAGTTTCACGCTCTATCAAAGTTGCCGTACAATCAAAGCTTAAACGACGACGGGCAAAAATTAGATTACTCTTGGCTTCATCCTCGATAAACAAGACACTAACATGAGGATTGGCATAAATATTTTTGGTATGAGTTGAAAGACCACTGACGTAAATGTAGATGTTTTTGGAATCATCCATTACAAAGGGAGAATAACTAGCATTGGGTATTGCCTGGGCGCTCACGGTGCTAATGATTACACTCTCAACTTCTTCAGTAAACTTTTCGTACTCAGCTTGAATGTTTTCAAGTTGGCTCATAAGTAAATTACCGCTTGATTAGGAACACCTCATTAAGTATCCTAACGTGATTGAGCGGATAGGTTACAGGTGATAGATTACAGGTATCTCCTGCACCCTTTCCCCTAATTAAAGCAACTCAGCATTATCCAAACTCTGAGTACCGGAGGATTTGGAGAAGCAGACATTGGGCTAAACTGAAGGAAGTTGTGAGGACGCAAATGTGACTGACAAAAATCGTTCTCAATGGGATTTAGGCAGGTTTATCGAAACCCTGACTTACTTTGAGGTAATTCCTTTCCTTAACTGGGTACAGCAGTTAATCCAAGGCCGTCCTAAGGATAATCAAGATAAACCCAATGGAGGAAGAAACGTGGGTGTAATATTAATAGCAGGTGCAACAGGTGGCGTCGGGAAACGAGTAGTGCAGCGATCGCTCCAACGAGGTTATAAAGTTCGCGCCCTAGTTCGAGACATTGACAGAGCCAGGTCAATTCTTGGTAATGATATAGACTTAGTAGTTGCGGATATCACTCAAGCAGAAACTTTAACTCCTTTAGTTATGGCTGATATCCAAGCTTTAGTTTGTTGCACAGCAGTGCGTGTGCAACCAGTTGAAGGAGACACAGCAGATAGAGCAAAATATAATCAAGGTGTTAAATTTTACCAACCAGAAATTGTTGGCGACACCCCAGAAAATGTAGAATATCAAGGTGTCAAAAACTTAGTTCAAGCGGCGGCAAAATATTTACCCCAAGCAAGCGAAAAACCAATATTTGATTTCACCAAGCCATCAGCAGAATTAAAGGATTATTGGGGGGCGCTGGATGATGTCGTCATGGGTGGCGTGAGTGCCAGTAATATCCAATTAGTAGAAAATACAGCTTTGTTTGCTGGTAATGTTTCCACCGCTAACTCTGGTGGATTTGCTTCTATTAGAACTAAGAATTTTGATCCCCCCTTTAACTTATCTGATTGCGAAGGTGTAAAATTGCGCGTCAAAGGTGACGGTCAGCGTTATAAAATATTCCTGCGGACAGATACAAAATGGGATGGCATTGGCTACAGCTATTCTTTCGATACCGTAGCTAATACCTGGATAGATGTTCACATTCCCTTTGCAGATTTGATTCCCGTCTTTCGGGCAAAAGTTGTCAAAGATGCGCCGCCAATTGAGCAGAGTAGAGTTTGTTCATTCCAACTAATGTTGAGCAAATTTGAATATGACGGTGCTCTGAATCCCAAATTTTCTCCCGGTGGTTTTGCTTTGCAGTTGGAATTAATAACAGCTTACGGCGGTAAAGCTTTACCACAATTTATCCTAGTTAGTTCAGCAGGTGTGACTCGTCCCGGACGACCTGGTATTAATTTAGACGAAGAACCGCCAGCAGTGAAATTAAATGACCAATTGGGAGGAATTTTAACTTGGAAGTTGAAGGGAGAAGATAGTTTAAGAGAAAGCGGGATTCCTTATACGATTATTAGACCTTGTGCTTTAACTGAGGAACCAGGGGGTAAGGAATTAATATTCGAGCAAGGCGATAATATTAAGGGCAAAATCAGCCGTGAGGATGTGGCAGAACTTTGTGTACAAGCGCTAAAACTAGCGATCGCTTCTAATGTCACGTTTGAGGTAAAACAGGGAGAAAATACTGTTAACTCTATCGATTGGCAGAAGTTATTTTCTAATTTAGTAAAGGATAAATAAATGAAGTGACTCCGAATTTTACTCTGTAGCCATCCCAACATATTCTGTCTAAATCAGGGCGACCGCATCTAAATTACTCGTGATTTGATCGCGACCAAGCTTAAAAACCAACGAAAAAATCAGCATTTCTGGTTTGGCTTAGTTTTCCAAACTCAAAGCGCTCCCTAAATCTGTGTCAATCAGCAGTAATTAATGGGACTAATTGGAGCTTATTAAGAATAAAATCCTTTTGTTGATATGATGCGGACGCCCTGTATTTGGTATTTTATTCATAATTACAATACCTGTTTGCCGACTTAAAAGTAAATCACTACATATTTACTACCACCACATCGTCTAGCATAACTTTGAGTTATAAATAACTATTTTGATTCATACTGTGCTATGTGAAAAGCCATTTGCCAGAAATTATGTTCAAATTTTGCCACCATTAAAAAAGATTCTTCAGCTTGTTTTTGAATATCCCCCTCTGCCGTTTCTAAAACCTCATCAGCTTGCTGTTCCAAAAGTTTTACATATTTTGTAAAATCAATATTTCCCCATCTTTCTGCAAATTCATTGTAAGGTGTAGGCATCTTACCTGGTAGTTGCCAACCTTGATTATAGGCTAATTCAATAGCCCAAAATGCAGTTGCTTGCACAGCATAAGGCTTGTTTGCAAGACTCTGCATGTATTCACAGTATTCTCTACAGGTTGGTTGTTTCTCTATATTAAGATTGAGTTGTCGTTCAGTAGCTTTTTCTTGAAACCAATTGAGTTCGTCTTTAAGAGCTGCCAATCCCCCAAGTATCACATCAAAATGTTCTGGAGGTGCGCTGGCTAATACTCGCCCTACCATCCGTGTAAATTCCACAACAAACAGATAATCTTGCATCAACCATGTATTGAATTGCTGGAGTTGAATTATACCTAATTGACACTGTTCAAGGAAGGGATGCACAGTTGCTTCTTGCCAATCTTGAGCGTGATTTTGTAAAAGAAGTTTGCAGGTAATAGTCATTTTGGCTCAATAGGTGTTTCGGGGAGATGCAATGGAGAGGAGCAGACTGCTAAGATGTTAACAGACCAACAGCAACTCTCGGTTGATTCACTGTTGTTGTCTATTGTCAAGAGTAATTTAGATGCGTTTGCTCTGCTGTCTAAATAGACTGTTATGAAAAAAATCCAAGTGCTAATATTTGCTGGGATTTTAGCAACAATTATCTGGGGTGGGTTATTTGCAAACACTGCTTCATCGCAGCAAGTTGAGTCCCGCATCAACAACCTGGAAGCGGACTTTAATCGTGTCGAATTGCGATTAAATCAGATAGAGTCTCAACTCGGTCGAAGCCGCCAGTCTCCATCCCCAAGAACAACACTTACCCCACGACAGTCAACTCGTTCCAGAGGAAACTTATCACAGCAAGATCCGATGTTTGATCGGCTTGCAACTTTGGTGGTTGAATTGAAGCAACAAGTCAATAAATTAGAGGCGCGAGTTTCTAATTTAGAAACTCGCTGAATATTGCAACCTGTGTAGTTTTGAAAACTGAGCCAAAACAGGAGTGCAAACAAGCACACAGAGGCGACTTCTAAATAAAAAAAGATCCCATTGCTTTTAACTCACATGTAGATGCACCCTCACCCCAATACTCCTGGAATTTTGGATTTTAAACTGGAATTTGGGGACATACTAGAATTAAATTACTCAATTCCTGCATTCATCGTCACTATCCAATTTTTTCTTCCCCTGCTTCCCCTGCTTCCCCTGCTTCCCTTGCCTCCCCTGCCTCCCCTGCCTCTTCTGCCTCCCCTTTTCCCCTTAACGTCACCCCATAGAAATATCTCAAGTGTTGGGTTGTAAATTTTATCGGAGCCTCTACTTCAAGAGTACCGCGACGCGTACTAAGCTAGTGCTGGATAGATTTATTGGTAAGCTGAGATTGTAGTGATTTCCAACAACATTCATCAATTGCGACGCCAAATAGCCCGTCGTAGACATCGCTACCAGAGCAGTTCAGCAGGCAGAATATAGCATAGGGCGACAATGCAAAAACTCCTTTTTAATGACAGAGATAGATTTACAGCACAGGCCCTATTCATTGGTAAAGATATTAACTTACAGACGTTGGAGAATTACGTTTGCCTGGCGACTATGCCAGTAATAGTTACAGTAGGTGAACACGGCTGTGCGGTACTGCTGGACTATGGTGCAGTTGTCCTGTTTAACCTTGAGCCTGTGGAAAAGGTAGCCTTCTTGACCAAACTATCCTCTCAAGTTAGTGGCTCTTTTGCCGACCCAGAAACAGAAGAGGTAGAAGTTCATCTCAACGTAGCAGAGAGTGAGCGAGTTAAGGAAGGAAAAATTTTGCTACATGAATTTAGTGTAGAACGCTTGCAGATAGTGGCTGATATTCTCGCCAAGAGTGTTGTGCTGTCTCATTATGAAACTAGCCTAGCAGCTGTATTTGATCAAATTGAACCGTTTGCAGCGAGTCTCCAACGTGAACACAGGGGAAGACGCGAGAGCCGGGAATTACTGCGTCAACTTGGGACCACTCTGTTAGTTCAACATAAGATTGTCGGTCGAGTAGAGATAATCGATAAGCCGGAGGTGCTCTGGGAATCTCCACAGCTAGAAAATTTATATCTGCGCTTGGAGGATGAATATGAAATTCGTGAGCGTCACAATGCTCTAGAACGCAAACTACAGCTAATTTCCCAAACTGCACAAACTGTGCTGGAGTTCATGCAGCATAGCAGTAGCCAGCGAGTAGAGTGGTATGTGGTGATTCTGATTGTGGTGGAGATTCTGCTTTCACTGTACGATATCATTTTCAAGGGCTAAAGCTCAATTTGGAAAGCAAAAACAATTGCTGGCTTTGAGCAGCCTTAAGTTAGCTTCCCAAAAAAGAATCTGTTAAGGAGTGACCACACTCCACAACAGCATTTCACAACCTCACTCGCCACGCAATTAACTACATTCTTTGTTTATCTTGTCAAGTATCCTGGCTTTCTTTACTTCTGTCATTTCCTCATATCATGTCCACATAATTAGTTATGATTAGCCTACTAGGGAAGGGGTTGGCGGTTAAGTTTCTATTGGACTCAACTGAAAACCGTTATATTCCACCAGAAGATTTATAATCATCTAAGCTAGGTGCAAAATGTTAGTTAAAAACATTCTTCCCTACGAACGTGATAGAAAATACTTGTATGATTTATGATTTTTGATTCATAGTGTAAGGATTACAGATAATGCACGTTCTAAAAAGATCCATCAAACCAGCAACTTATATATCGTTCCTCCATATATACCAAACTACTTGGGGGACTGCTGGTGATATATGTTTAATCCGTGAATCTGTCGCTGATTCAAGTACAGCGAAGTTTATTGGTCACAAAGTTCAGCTAGCAATTCCAAAAGGGCTGGAGCGCGATCGCTTGGCAAACTGTCCAATAATTAAAGTTGCAGGTAATGTTGGCGACGGACATCCAAAAGAACACCCCTTGGAATGGGAGGCTTATGAAGGTGTAGATCCAGAAATAGCTCTAGCAGCTTTGAAACCTTGGGGTTTCAAGTTAATTGAGCTTTAATGTGGCGATTTAAAATAAATTACGAATTATGAATGCATCTGCGCCACTGGAAATGCAACTCGAAAAGCGGCTCTGCCGGGAGCAAGGGAGGCGGCAGCCGCGGCAGCCCCTAAGATGGCATTCCCAGTCGGAGACTGGGAACGAGACAATGAGACAATATGTAAAAGCTTTTTCTAGACAGGCTTTCAGGTTAAGTTGTAGCGGTTGCTGCCGCCTGCGGATTTGCTGCCGTACTGGGCGGATTTTCATGCTAAAAAGTCCGTTGTGACTTCTGTTTTAGGTTATCTGAAATTGCCTTTTTTGTACTCCAAACTCCCAAAGCCAGCAACCCTAATGCGAAAGAGGGTTCTGGAACAGAGGCAATTCGACGAAATTCGATAGGTGTAGCTACAAGCAAATTACCTTTAGCATCAAAAATCTTGTCTAGCGAGTCGATGCTACTCTGCTCAATAGTTACATCAGAAATCACTTTGAAGCCATTACTTGTTATGCATCCATTGGGAGCATTATTCCCTATATAGCTGTTCGCCTCTGAAAATAATTGGATATTACAGGTATTTTTCTCAATATTGTTGATACTAACAGTTCGCGTAGACTTAGAATGATTGCATAACCCACGTACAGTATTTTCATTCAAAAAGCTGCTAATAGTTAGATTAACAGCCGAATTTCCTTCACTAAAAGAATAAAGACGTAAGCGTTCAAAACCTGGACTTTCTTGCTCCAGATAAATGTTCTGTGTGTCAGCCAGAGGATTAGTATCATCCAGTTGCACACTACAATTCGATATAGTGATTAATGGCACATAAGGGCTATTAGCCACCTGTTGGGCATTATCAAAAAAGCCAGTGAACCACTGTGCTATTTCCCGAACCTGTGTCTTAATTTGTGGCGCAATGGTGTTAGCACGGCTTTGTTGAACATATGGAAATGCAGTGAATAGTACTGTCAAAATAGATACTTTGAGTAAATGCATATAGAATCTCGCTTCAAAAATAGCCTATTACAGACAGTACAAGACAGATGACAAATAATTTACACTATCAAGCCCTATTTTTACATCATGTCTCATCTTCTACGATGCAGAGTCTACTTTTACTCCTTACCCCGATTTTCTAAGCGGATACTAATTTTGCTTAATTTAGTTAGTCTTAATAACTACTGAACCTTTAAAGCGATAATACCAACAAGTACAATAAGTCCTAGCGCTCTCCGAAAATAATTAACGCCTTGAAATAATTCCAGCCACGCCCAAGTAAATAAGGAGCCATATGCTACTAGTGGTCTGGCAAGTCAACTTTGATGGGTGAGACATCTGGGTACAGCCGT
>NZ_JAYGHD010000348.1:0-21783 GCF_034932245.1 Nostoc sp. UHCC 0251 | reverse complement strand
TGCACGGATCTAACTGAGAGGTGCGGGGAATAATATCCCCCATCGACTCAACCAAAACAATCATATTTAACAAGTTGTGGGGGTTTAAGCCCCCGGCTTCTATCAAGCCGCAAGTGTTGTGGCGGGGTCTAAATCCCCGTTACAACACGTAATTGCGAATTGCGAATTGGTTTAACTAGGTTATGTCTTAAACTTTGTTATAGGCATAACCTAGTTAGTTTTTATAAGGTATGCCCAGAACGGCCAAATAATCAGCAAACTTCAGTTAATAAAGGAAATTAGCTGCTAAACAACCTTTTGCCATCTATCAGGGGCAAAACGAATATCTACACATTCATAAAGACCGTCACCCTGATAAATTCTAGCTCCTGCACCATATGATAATCCTGCATAAGTACAAGAACCGCCGCTAATCTTTTCCAACTCTTTATCAGTCAAATCACTTGCAACAATTTTATAATCTAGGTCAAAAATACTAATGCTAGCCATGATGGAATCTCCAACACTAAAGTAGTCGTTTTTAGGAGCATTTTTCCGAAACATTGGATTAGCTATAAATCGTCTAATCCCACTTCAATATTATGGAATTAAAGCAAGGATTTAAAGGGGTAAATGCTTATTTAAATAACATAATTACATGACTTATGTTTTATTTATTAAAATTTGATTTTTTTGATAAGAGAGTTCATGCTTATAAATAAAAGTGCAATAAAGCCTCTTGCTAGCCAAAATACATGCTATTTGAAACTAAAATTATGCCTGTGAGTCGTATATAGAGATTGATGCCTTGTCACAGTACTACCACTTGAAAAAGCCATATTTATAAATTTTTGCTAGATTAGTACCAACTTTTACAAAAGTTTTAAAACATAATTACATGACTTTTGATTTAGGCAAGTAAGCAGAGGTTTGAAAGAAGTATCCAGGCGAGCTTACTACACCCCATACTAAACACAATCACAGTGAATAAGTGGGCTTTTGTGTTGTCAGGTCAGTGGTCTACAGCCTAGTAGAACCATGCCACAGTGATAGCAGTTCCCCCAGGAATGAGCGTGAATCGTGGTAGCTATTGTAGAAATTAGTAGCACAATTACCCCAATCGCCACCATAATCGCTGCCACCACGCCAATGGCACGACGCTAAACATGGCTGAAACACCTAAATTGTATGTAGTACTTATGTACACTTATGTACAATGCGTAAGTTCTACTTACATTTAATTACGTCTACCTACTTAAAGCCATAATTTATTGTCTAGCCGAGCCTGATTTCTTCGTTCCAGGTGGCGTTGGGGCATTTGGTTGGCGACTAGTACGGAAAGTCACATTTACGCCTTCATTCGATTGCTCCAGTACCAGTAGAGGCGTAGGTTTAGCCTTTTGATCCCAATGCATGGTAGCAATCCGACCTTGAATGGTTGGTTGCCAACTATCTTCGTCTTCTATCGGGCTTAGGTAAGTTTCTATACAGTCAATAATTTGACTAATAGTCGCAGAAGTTGCTTGTGTAGGTAACTTCATTAACCGGATTTGAATGCGAAACAGCACTCGCTTGGCAGAATTCCCTGGACTACCAGTCTCATACTCTACATCAAAAATTTCATCTACTTGTCGTCCAGTGCTATTAGCAATTCCGACTGATCCAAGTTGTGCTTGATTTGGCCGCAGAGCTTGAGTAACTTTTTCCTTGATCTGAATTTTCACTTGATTAAGGATTGCAAAATGAAACACCTCCTCTGACATCCGCATTCGCAGATAATCCAAGTTAAAGTCCCGTGAGTTGACCAAATCGGGATTAGTTTCCATTTTGCGAATTGTTTCCAGCGCCAGCTTAAACTTTTTCTCTAATTCTCGCGCGCGGAATTGCTCAAACTTAAGTTTTTTCTCCAGCTGATTCATCTGGAGCTTACTATACACAATCAAAGCAATCACTGCTAAAGCCAGTCCTCCAGAAGTTGCCAGCAATAATACTGGTATTTCAGGATTACTTGCTGGCACTTCCTGGGATGCTTTTTTGGGCTTTCCTGGGGTTTGGGCAAGAAACATCGAAGTGGGCATGGTTGGAAAACTGAAAAACTTGACTCCTGATGTTTAGGATGCCCAAATCTTCAATGCCATCTTGCTGTATGATTAATATTTTTTACAGCCTTTTACAAATCACATATGTCCAGACACCAGAGCATCCCTGCCCTGTCTGAGTTTTCATCTACAAGCTTTCTTCATATTCGTCTGATAGCCACAGATATGGATGGCACTCTAACTAAACGAGGAAAATTTACTTCTGCCCTGTTGCAAGCTTTAGAAGATTTAGCAGCAGCCGACATTAAGGTGCTAATTGTCACAGGACGTTCTGCTGGGTGGGTGAGTGGATTGAGTAGTTTGATGCCAGTGGCAGGTGCTATGGCAGAAAATGGCGGTTTGTACTTTCCACCTGGGAACCAGAAACCATTAGTCTTAACACCTATTCCCGATTTAGCTAAACATCGCCAGCACTTGGCTACAACTTTTGAGAATTTACAAACTAAATTTCCCCAGATTCAAGAATCTGCTGATAATCGCTTTCGCATCACCGACTGGACTTTTGATGTAGCTGGTTTGCGTCAAGACGAACTACAAACCCTAGATAGTCTTTGTCAACAAATGGGTTGGGGATTTACCTATAGCAACGTGCAGTGTCACATTAAACCCCAAGGGCAAGATAAAGCTGTGGGATTGTTGCAGGTATTGGGCGAATACTTACCCAAGTATTCACCAGAACAAATTGTTACTGTTGGCGATAGTCCCAATGATGAAAGTTTATTTGATCGGCGTTATTTTCCTGTTTCTGTAGGCGTGGCAAACGTGCTGGAATATGTGAATCAGTTGAAATATCACCCTACTTATATTACTAACGCTGCCGAAGGTGCAGGATTTTGTGAGTTATCTAGTTATATTTTGAAAAGCTTGCACATCTCAAGTTAGGGAGAAGTAAAGTTGTTCTACAATAATCTCGTAGCACTGATTTTACAACCATGACGGCTACTGTACCTGTTAGTGTCGAATCAGAAATCTTTTACCCTAGTGCTGATGGTCAACCAGTGGCAGAAACTTACGACCACCTTTATGCCTTGCTAAGTACTTTGGAAGTCCTGAAACAGTATTTGGCAAATCGTCAGGCAACAGTATTGGCAAATCAATTTCTTTATTATGCACAAGGCTTTCCTAAGTTACGGGTAGCCCCAGATGTGATGGTGATTTTTGATGTTGCACCTGGCGGTCGGGACAACTATAAAACCTGGGAAGAGGGTCAAGTACCCACAGTTATTTTTGAAATGACATCCTTTGGTACAAAAGGACAAGACGAAATCTTTAAAAAGACCCTCTATGAGCAGCTAGGTGTCAAGGAATACTGGCTATTTGACCCTAAAGGCGAGTGGGTGGAACAACAGCTACGTGGCTATCGGCTGCGGGGAGAAATCTACGAACCCATACAAGATGGACGCAGTGAACCATTACAACTGCGTTTGGTGGTTGAGGGAAGGCTAATTGGGTTTTATCGAGAGGATACGGGTGAAAAATTACTGATTCCTGATGAACTGGTAGAGGCTTTACGACAGGAAGTTTTAGCAAGACAGCAAGCAGAAGGACTGGCAGAACAGGAACACCAACGAGCAGAACAGGAACGCCAACGAGCAGAACAGGCAGAATTGCAGATAGAGCAGTTAAAGGCAAGGTTGCGATCGCTCAATGTAGACCCCGATACTATTCAGTGAGACGCAGGGTGTAATTATACGTGTATTTTATTGTGCCGACTTAACTTATGGGTTAAATATTGCTATAAAGAGGTTTCTAAAAACCACTCATAACCTGCTTTAAAGTGAGATTTACCATTTTGTTCAATTATGCTGCCATGCGCCATAATTACTCGTTCAAAATCCCAAGTAAGAAGCTGTTGAATTGACCATTTTACTTTGACTTTATCCTGAGTTGCAAATTTCTCCAATAACGATGGACGAAGTTGGTTGTAACCACCCAGAAGTTTGGCTATTAACTTTGTGCTTGGTGAACATTGATTATCAAAATGAAAAACTATGTCGGTGACAATCAAAGTTCGGCTTTTGATATGAAAGAAGACGCATTCATTCAGTGGTGAACATCCGCTAGTATCTAATGTGTTGAATCCTTGTATTAATAAATACTCAACTCCATTAATTTGGTGAATGCTGCGATCGCTAATAATATAGTCAATTTGCAAATCTGGCCGTTTATGCTCTAGACCAGATACTGCCCATAGTTTGGCATGGGGGTAACACAGCTTGAAGTCAGCAACAAATAGATGATGGTACAAATTGGGGGCGACAATATGAATCACTTCCCCCAATTGATTTAGCTCATTAATAGTTGCGTCATCCATCTCAATAGACGAGATCACCATTAATTTACCACTGGTCAGACGAATCACAGTCATCCTCGTCCCTACTTCCAAGCCAAAATATTTTAGCGGTTGTTCAGCAACCCAAAGGTCGACCTTGTAGTCACAAGTTTTGGGGAAACTCGTGGGATTGCTGCCTTCAATGCTGATCGACTGCAACCTTACCAAGCACTACCAGGAGGTTTTGATATTGTGCCTCAAGGCAGTACTTATACTTCGGTGGAAGATGCTTCTTGTTTTGTGGTGTTTGGATATTCCCAATCTTTTCTAGAACGCATAGTCAAAGTGGAAGCAGAGGGACAGACAATTGAATTACAGCCAGGGCAAATTCCTAAGACTCATTGGGGTTTGAGCGCTGCGATCGCTACGCAAGAGTTTTTTTATAATGGACAAATTGGTGGTGCATTTTACTTAGAATCAGTTGCAACGGCGGTGTTGGCACAGATTATTCACCGACGTTCAAATCTATCTAAACGGCTCAAACGTCCACCAGAGTTTTTAGACCCAAATTCGTTAAAGCTTGTCTTGGAATACATTAGAGCGCATCTATCCCAAGAACTTAACTTAAACCAAATTGCTGCCACGGTAGGATTCAGTCCCTACCATTTTGCACGAGCATTTAAGGTAACAACTGGACTGTCGCCTTATCAATATGTCCTCCGGTGTCGGCTGGAACTTGCCCAAAAATTGTTACAAAACCAAAAGCGATCGCTTGCACAGGTAGCCGCAGAAGCGGGATTTGGTAGCCAAAGTCATATGACATCTGTGTTTCAACGAATGCTACATACAACTCCTAAGCGTTACCAGCAAGAAATTGAATAGTGTTTTAGACCATACATGAAACCGATATATGTGTAGTTTTTCCAAGACGGTTTGAAAAACTTTATCAAGAAAGGCAGAGGGCAGTCCCAATGAAAAAATTTCATTGGGACTGCCCTCTGCCTTCTGCCTTCTTCAAAAGTTGATAGTGACGTTAAATCGCCATGTATAGACCAACCGCTTTTCAAGAAGATAATGTTGATAAATTGATCGCCTTTATGAGAGCCAATAGTTTTGCTACGTTGGTATCGATTATAGATGGTGTACCTTATGCTTCACATGTTCCTCTTGTCATCGCAATGCAAGGGGATGCTGTTAAATTAATTGGTCATCTGGCAAAGCAAAATCCTCAATCGCAAGCTCTTGGTACTGAGTTACTTGCTATCTTCACCGGAGCACACGCTTACATTTCCCCTACTTTATATGAAAGGTATGAAAGTGTACCTACGTGGAACTATATTGCTGTTCACGCGTATGGTATTCCCAAAGTCATCATGCTCAATGACTCTCCAGAATCAATGAACCAAATGCTCAACGAGATGATAGATACTTACGAAGCTGATTACAAATCGCATTGGCACAGTTTATCTGACGGATTCCGTGAAGGTATGATGAATGGCATTGTGGGATTTGAAATAACTGTTACACGCTTGGAAGGTAAGTACAAACTTAGTCAAAACCGAAGCCAAGTTGAGCAGCACAATGTGTCAAGTACGCTGCTACAAAGTTCAGATCCGGCTGCTCGTGCTGTCGGTGTCGAGATGAAACAAAACCTTGAAGCGAATGAGTATTAGTAAAGGGCATTTGCGCGGAGTGGAGAAATTTAGCGATCGCGTAGTTATACAAGTAAAATCTAGCCTTAGATAGATGGCAAAAAGTTTAATTAACAAATGAAATCTACCGTTGTCAACTAGCAGCAATGAGCCTGTACATTATGCCCATAGGCTAGAAGCATGAGGCTACACTTAGTGACATGATCAAAGGAGATTATGTTTTTATGTTGTTATATGAAGATATTGGTGCTGAATGCCGGATCGAGTACCCAAAAGAGTTGTCTGTATGAAATTGCAGATGAGGCTTTCTCCACCCAAGCAGCCCAACCACTTTGGGAAGGGAAAATCAACTGGGTTCAAGATCGGGGTGTGGCAGAAATTGAAGTAAAAACTGCTATGGGTGCAACGTTGCAAGAATCAATATGTGGTGATTCTCCACAGGCACACCTCAACTATATGCTCAATACACTTAGTGATGGTGCTACCAAAATAATTGATCAGTTATCAGAAATCGATGTGGTGGGGCATCGGATAGTACATGGCGGACAGGATTACCGAGATAGTGTGGTAATTACGGAAGATGTTAAAAAAGCGATCGCTCGTCTGTCTAACCTTGCTCCAGCACATAATCCAGTTGCTTTGGAAGGTATAAAAGCAATTGAAGAAATCTCAAAAGATGTCACCCAAGTAGCAGTTTTTGATACTGGATTTCATGCAACTCTCCCCGATGCAGCAGCAATCTATCCTGGTCCATATCATTGGGTAGAGCAAGGTATTCGTCGCTATGGGTTTCATGGTATCAGTCACCAATACTGTTCTCAACGTGCTGCCCAAATCCTCGGTCGAGATGTTCCACCTGAGCGGTTAATTACCTGTCATCTGGGTAATGGTTGCTCTTTGGCGGCGATTAAAAACGGTCGCAGTATTGATACCACAATGGGATTCACACCCCTAGAAGGATTAATGATGGGTAGCCGTTCTGGTTCAGTTGATCCGGGAATTCTGATTTATCTATTGCAATACTGCAATTACTCGATCGAAAAGTTGGATCATATATTAAATAAAGCTTCTGGGTTAAAAGGAATTTCGGGTGTATCTAGCGATATGCGAGAAGTGAGAGAATCGATAGCTCAAGGTAATTCCCGCGCTCAACTCGCATGGGATATCTATGTGCATCGACTGCGTTCTGGTATCGGTGCAATGCTTACCAGTTTGGGCGGACTAGATACTTTGGTATTCACAGCAGGTATGGGTGAAAACTCTCCAGAAATTCGCCAAGCCGCCTGTGAAGCCTTGGGCTTCTTGGGATTGAAACTTGACCTTGAGAAAAATCAGCAGCATCCTGTAGATGAGGATATTGCGACACCCGATTCAGCAGTTCGGGTATTAGTTATTCATACTCAAGAAGATTGGGCGATCGCCGGGCAGTGTTGGCAGCTTTTGAAACAGTAAAAACAGGGTTTACGCATTAACCTAAAAAAATATTTAATACAGCACATTTCAGGTAAATGAAGTACATGTATAAAACCCAAAACCTTGTAGAGACGTAGCAGTACTACGTCTCTACGTGTATTCGATTAGAGCGCAATCTGCTGTATATACTCAAAATAATAGGAAGCGACGTATGATTAGTTTCCCAACTTGTGGCCCTATAAAGCTTAAAATGTACTTGGCAATTTTTGGGGCAATCAGTGACATAAATGGCAATAATAAGGCATTAACATTACTAAAGCTATTAGTAGCACCAACAATAACGCTAGGGATTAAACTAATCGGCGTCCATGCCAACCAATTTATAAATTTAGAGTTGATGGAAGTACGTCTTTGAAGTTGATTTACTAGTACATAGCGGGTAGTAGCAAATAGTATAGTGAAGCCTATCCAAGCAAATATTAATATTATCACATTTGCTGGATACAGATTGTAGACTAATAAAGTAGCAGTAAAGAGCGAAGCTAACTCCCAAACTAGCAGATTTAGCTTAGTCCGAAAGCAATTTAGCAGTTGTTCAGTTAGCCAATAATGAGCCGAGACAATTGTTGAATAGTTAGAATTTTGGATAAAATCCCACTTGATTTTGTGGAATATATCACCATGAAGAAGGATAGTACTTTGCAAAATGATGTCTTTATCTTCATAAGCAGCCGAAGCTAGTTCAGCCTGCTTATAATAAGAATTAAAGGTTATTCCAGACTGTAAGCTTGTTTTGCTCCGTGCGGTTTTACTCAGAAAACATTTAATAATATTGACTATGACAATAACGTAAAAAAAATTAACTTCCTTTTCAGCAATTTCTTTTTGCTTTCCCAACACAACATTATTCCTGAAACAGGTGTAGTACCAAAGAGGAATTATCATCTTTGGTGGAATATAGAGAGAAACACCATTTACTTGTGCTTGTTGAATCTGTTCTACAACTGTCTCATTTAAATAAAAACTACATTGTGATTCCTCAACTTTAAGTTCAAAGCAATCGCCTTGAGGAACTTGTAGAAATACAGAGAGTATAACATCGGTTTGATTATCTGTTTTGGTTATATTGGCGTTCATTATCGAGATAAATTTGCGATATTCTGTACCAAACTAATCAAAAAACTAAATGTTCCACGCCACTGTTTCTCTCCGGAAATTACTCCTTGATTATGTGTATTAATGATTAAGTTTTTAGCGTCTTCAGATAAACTAAATAGGTCTTTATTGTAACGAGTGATAATATCTCCATCTAACTGCATAACAGTTTGAGCATAGATTATATCAATGTTGGTACTTGTCACGTTAGTACTATCAAGTGCAGCTTTAAGTTCAGACATTTTACGTAGGGTACGAACAAATCTATCATTATCCAAAAGCCTTTGAATTTCTTTAAAACTTGCAATCCAATCTTCTTGATTATTTTCATCTTTGTCATCAAGGATGGGAGTTGGAGCAGGTAATATTGGTTTAGCTAGCTTTATATTTTCTTGATCAGCTTCAACTAGGTTTGCTTGAGATTTTTTCGCGTATTCAAGCCTCTGACGATATCGTTTTACCCTATCATCTTGAGGATTATAAAAACCTGAACCTTCCTCAAGAAGAAGATAAAAATATTCTCTTTCAAGTTGGTCAAATAGGCTTATATAACGCTTACGTAGTTCTTCAGCTTGAGAACCTTCTTTTGGAATTCCTTTTGCTTTAAAATAATCTGGGTCATGTATAGAATAAATTTCTTGATATGCCTCCCAAGCATTAAACTTTGAAGCATTTATCCTATTTACAATCATCGTATTTACTTCTAAGGCTGTGATGTCATCAACTAATGTCTGTACAGATGATACTAAATTGTTTAATAAGCCTCTAGCTCGGTTTTCAATATCTTGGGGTTTAGCAGCATTTTGGTTTTGAATTTGAATACTATTTTGGTCTTTAATTTGAATATTATTAGACATAGTGTCACCCTCTTATCAGTTATGATAATTATTGCTGTATTCTTGTATTTACTAAATACAAGCAAATAAACCTAAAGATTAGGCTAGATTGCTGCTAGTGTTTTAGTTTAAATGGGTAATTAACAAAGAACGCTTAAAGTTCGGACTTTTTACGATATTTCACAATTTCCATGAATAACCCATACAACTTCTCCACGCTTTCTATATTCTTTTGAATGATTTCTCGACTGTCTTTAACTTGAGTTAAATGAAATTCTCGAATTTCTTTATAGAGACCGCTATCAGTAAATTGACTACCAATTTCATTTTGTATATCACCATTAACAAGATTAATTCGGGTATATATCCGATTGCCTGGTTTGGGAGTTTCTATCTCATTTTGTGCCTGATCAGATGACTCTGCCACCCATGTAGTGATTTTTAAATCAATGACTTCGACGATTACTGTTTTAATAGCATCAATAATTTCGTCAACATCTAGTCCTTTTTTATCAGCATTAAGATTAGTAACTATTGTTTTAAAATTACTATCTTTGGTCTGAGGGGATAGACCATTATTTTCTAAGTTGTTCGTAGTTACAGTGTCTAGCATAAGATGAAATAATCAAAAGGTCTAATTGCTAACAAAACACCATTATTCTAGACTACGTTATAAATTTTACTGCTATTACTTAATAAAACTAAGTAATATCAAAGGATTTTGATCAGTTAAGAGCTTGTTGCTCAAGAAAAGTAAAGCTAAATTTATAAGGAGCTAATTTTGTCTCCAAAAATAAAATAAATTACTAAATGCTCCAAATAAGTATGTATTGTACTCTACTATAAAAGTGCCTACACAATAGTTTGTATAATAAGATACTAAATATTTCATACCGACTTTGCCGTTCTACCTGTTTTCGGTTTCTCTTGAGGAAAGATAGGCTTGTTTATTAGACTGCCTTGAAAATAAAACGCTTGGTAGTGGTTAGGGAAATGGTAGGGTAGCGTCTTGATGGATGCTCTCCTGTGTAAGCTACTGTGATTATATAGCTGAGTAATTTTACAAAAAGTATATTATATACAATAAGTTACTGATGCTTGGGAAGATAAAGAAAATATGCTGTTGTCGCGTAAAGACATTGCTACACCTTTTATAATTTGTGCGTGTATTTTAGGAGTTGGCTTGATTCAATTCCCCCAATTGCAAAAACTGATAAATAGCAAACAATCTGCTTCTTTAGAAACTCTAGAAAAAGAAATAAAATCAGAAAATCTTCGTCTTGATTTCCTCGAAAGAATGCCTACTTTTGGTTATGATAATTTTATTGCAAATTTGGTATATCTCAGCTTTCTCCAATATTTTGGAGATGATGAGGTTCGGGATAAAACAGGTTATAGTTTAAGTCCAGAATATTTTGAAGTCATTCTAGAACGTGACCCGCGATTTTTAGAAGCGTATCGTGGTCTTTCTATCAGTACTTCATTGTATGCTGCTATGCCAGAACGTGCGATCGCATTGTCAGAGGAAGGCTTGAAATCACTATCTCCCTTAGTTCCCGAAAAGTCTTATTACGTGTGGCGCTATAAAGGAATTGATGAATTATTATTTTTAGGCAATGCTCAAGCTGCCCAACAGTCTTTTGCAACGGCAGCAAACTGGGCTAGTAACTTTTCAGATGCAGAGAGCCAGACAATCGCTAAAATTTCCCAACAAACTGCTGAATTTCTGAGTCGAAATCCTCAGAGTAAATATGCTCAAATTGGAACCTGGTCAATGGTTTTAAATAATAGAGTTGATCAGAGAACTCAGAAAAGAGCAATTAGGGAAATTGAAGCTTTGGGAGGAAAAGTAATTACAACTCCTGAAGGTACTAATAAAATTGTATTTCCCCCTAAAGATTAAATGATTGCAAGTGTAATAAAGGATTATATTCGCTCATTTTTTTTCAAATTTCTCACGCATGATTGGATAAGGTAATACTGATGTCAATAAAATTGGTAGAATCTGACTTTCAAATATTAGGATGCTTTCCTGTTATTTCCCAGTTGCGCCCTCACCTGGAGCAAGAGAAGTTTGTAGAACAAGTGCGAGATCAAATGAAAGAAGGATATCAACTTGCATTCTTGGAAGTAGAAAAGCAAGCTGTAGCGATCGCGGGATTTCGCATTTCTAATTGTTTAGCATTGGGAAAGTTTTTATACATTGATGATTTAGTAGTTGATGAGTTGAAACGGTCACACAGCTACGGTCAACAATTATTTCAGTGGCTAATTGAATATGCCAGAAATCATGAATGTAAACACCTGAGTCTGGATTCTGGTGTTCAGCGATTTGCAGCCCATAGATTTTATCTCATGCAGCGTATGAGCATTACAAGTCATCACTTTTCAATGGAGTTGTAGCGAGAAGCAATTTGGTTGTGACAAATAATATTTTTTGGTATGACGGTAAATTAATTCACTCTCAAACCCTAGAATTAAACATCAACGATCCGGGTTTACTTTATGGAGCAACTGTTTTTACCACATTGCGGGTTTATGAGAACTCGCTCGATAATAATTTAACTAATTGGCAGGCACACTGCGATCGCTTACTTTTCTCACTACAAACTTTTGGGTGGCGGCAACCCGATTGGAATCGTCTGCGTCAAGGTGCTCAAATTCTCCTGGCTCACTTCCCGGTTCTCAGAATTACCCTTTTTCCCGATGGACGGGAGTGGATAACTGGCAGATTCTTACCGCAAGATTTGACAGAAAAACAAAATAATGGTGTTGCGTGCGCTGTTGCTAGTTCGGAATTTTATCGCTCTCTCCCCTCTCATAAAACTGGAAACTATTTGAGTGCTTGGTTGGCAAAAACTAGCTCAGATGCTCAAGAAGCAATATTAGTTGATGCTCAAGGAAATTGGCTAGAAACCAGCACAGGCAACCTTTGGGGATGGTGCGATCGCAGTTGGTGGACGCCGCCAATAAAAGCCGGAATTTTACCGGGAATTGGGCGATCGCAACTTGTAAACTGGTTGCAAAACCAACAGCAGCTGGTGCGCGAACAACCTTGGACGGTGGAGCTAGTGCAGAGATTTGAAGCGATCGCCTACACTAATAGTGTGGTAGAGATTATTCCCATTCATACCGTTAATCAGCCTTCAGGGTCGCTACAATATAATCCCTACCATTCTAGTTTTCAGCAAATAAAGGGGCTTTTTTTAGCATGACAACCACGCCAAATTTGTTATATCTTAAGATAAGTTAACATAATTCTTAATAATCACCTTTCCGAGCAGAGAAGCTAGGCGATTGCGCGAAAAATACCGGAGGATAGACCTTAGTGAATAAAAGATGGAGAAATGCAGGGCTGTACGCGCTGCTGTTTATTGTCGTAATTGCGCTGGGAACAGCATTTTTTGACAAACAACCCCAAAGCAGAGAGACATGGCGATATAGTCGCTTTATTCAAGAAGTTCAACAAGGCAGAGTTGAAAAAGTCAGTTTAAGTGCAGATCGCTCTACAGCACTGGTTACGCCCAAATATGACCCCGCTAAACGGATTGTTACCTTAGTCAACGATCCAGACTTGATCAATACTTTGACTTCTAAAGGCGTTGATATTTCTGTATTGCCCCAAACCGATGAAGGATTTTGGTTTAAGGCACTGAGCAGCTTATTTTTTCCTGTATTGCTTTTGGTTGGATTATTCTTCTTGCTACGTCGTGCTCAAAGTGGTCCAGGTAGCCAAGCGATGAACTTTGGCAAATCCAAAGCCAGAGTCCAAATGGAACCACAAACTCAGGTAACATTTGGCGATGTTGCTGGTATTGACCAAGCCAAGTTGGAATTAAACGAAGTCGTAGACTTTCTGAAAAACGCCGATCGCTTTACCGCCGTTGGTGCAAAAATTCCTAAAGGTGTGTTGTTAGTTGGCCCTCCTGGTACAGGTAAAACCCTCCTAGCTCGCGCTGTAGCAGGTGAAGCAGGTGTACCCTTCTTCTCAATCTCCGGTTCAGAATTTGTGGAAATGTTCGTAGGTGTGGGTGCATCCCGCGTCCGCGATTTATTTGAACAAGCTAAGACTAATGCTCCTTGTATCGTCTTCATCGATGAAATTGACGCCGTAGGTCGTCAACGGGGTGCAGGTTTAGGTGGTGGTAACGATGAGCGGGAACAAACCCTCAACCAGTTGCTCACAGAAATGGACGGCTTTGAAGGTAATACTGGCATCATCATTATTGCCGCTACCAACCGTCCTGATGTCCTAGATGCAGCACTATTGCGTCCTGGTCGCTTTGACCGTCAAGTTGTGGTAGACCGTCCTGACTATGCTGGACGTAGCGAAATTCTCAAGGTACATGCCCGTGGTAAGACCTTGGCAAAAGATGTGGACTTGGATAAAATTGCCCGTCGTACCCCTGGATTTACTGGCGCAGATTTATCCAACCTGTTGAATGAAGCCGCAATTCTGGCAGCACGCCGGAATTTGACTGAGATTTCGATGGATGAAATCAACGATGCAATTGATCGCGTATTAGCCGGCCCAGAGAAGAAAGACCGGGTAATGAGCGAAAAGCGCAAAACCTTGGTGGCATATCACGAAGCTGGTCACGCCTTAGTTGGTGCTTTAATGCCAGACTACGATCCTGTGCAGAAGATTAGCATCATTCCTCGCGGTCGTGCAGGTGGTTTAACTTGGTTTACCCCCAGCGAAGACCGGATGGATACTGGTTTATACAGCCGCGCTTATCTGGAAAATCAGATGGCTGTGGCTTTGGGTGGTCGGATTGCTGAAGAATTAATCTTTGGTGAAGAAGAAGTTACCACTGGTGCTTCTAATGACCTCCAACAAGTAGCACGGGTTGCGCGTCAGATGATTACCCGATTTGGCATGAGCGATCGCTTGGGCCCAGTTGCCCTTGGTCGTCAGCAAGGTAACATGTTCCTGGGACGGGATATTATGTCAGAGCGTGATTTCTCTGAAGAAACCGCCGCAGCCATTGATGAAGAAGTCCGTAAACTTGTGGATGTAGCCTATACACGCGCTAAAGAAGTGTTAGTGGGCAACCGTCACATTCTAGATCAGATAGCTCAAATGCTGGTTGATAAAGAAACGGTAGACGCTGAAGAGTTACAAGAAATTCTGTCGAATAACGATGTGACAACTGCTGCGTTTGCCTAATTTGATCAATAGTTAGGAGTTAAGAACAATCTCTAACTCCTAATTGTCATAAAAGCCCGGTCACAAAGACCGGGCTTTTAATATGGGGTTATATACCCCGCAGGTTTCGTTATAGAGTTTCGGTATAAATCGCTTGTCTGATAGAGACTACCACCTGAGCATAATCAATTCCGGAAAATTAGAAAAATTTTTCTTTGGCTACTAGAGGTGGGTTTGGGAATTGGCATAGAACAAAGAATATATCAGGGTATCACGCGAGAGTGGCTGTACTGATATAACCGTTTAATAACGCCGGAAGAACGTACCCAAATATTGGCACAAAGGTTGCGTGAACTCGGTGTAGTTCCTGATTCTCTCTCGTAAGTTAGGGTAAAAATCCTCCTGTTAACGTCTTCTATAACTAGCAACTTGGATTCTTGGATTATTTAGTGAAAATTAGAAATCACGATAATTCTGAGATTTGACAGAATTAACCTGATTGTTTTGAATGCAAAAGCATCCATGCATTCTCTGTAGCACCCCTTATAGCGATCAAAAGTGTTCTCCTTTAGATAACTTTCTAAATCTTGACATGGCTAACCTGAAGAGTGGCTTGATACTTAACCAGTCACCTATCTTAAACTCTGGATGTCGGTTTCAAAAATAGCCACGCCACAAAGAACGTAGCAGCTGTAAATAGTTGTGTTAAATCCAAAGCAGATAGATAGCCATCCGCAAATGAAGCAATGCTGCGATCGGTAATGCCAAATACCCAGGATGACAGTCCAAACAGCCAAATCCCATTCTTGAGATTTCCGACGAATTCCTTAGAGTCTGATGGTTTCTGGTCTTTCATGATCTTCTGTCCCATTGGTGAACAATTTCGTGATTGATGCAAAATACTTGCCATTAAGAATTTTTCTGACTCCTGACGCTGAATTTACACTTCCTATTAATAATATTAATAAATATTTCACTTACTTGACTTCACTACCCAAAGGTAAATCTCCTAATTTTGACATTACTCTTTTGGTTTTTTAACCTCTGATAGACGGCAATCCGTTGATTTATCAGCTTTACAGCATCAAGCTTGAAGGCTGAGATAAAATTATTTTTGAATAACTATATAAAGATTTACTGATATTTAAAATAAAATACTCCATAGGATAGACGTTTTTAATAAAACTCTTCAAACTTAAATTAAATGGAGATGTTGTAGTGGCGCACAGATGTACGCCACTAGACTATGAGCTAAATTTCCGGGTCAACCAAGCGGGTAGTGGGACGACTTTGATATAAATCTTGAACGACTTGGATAGCAGAAACTACAGCTACAAGGGCAATGACTGCAACAGGTAATAAACCTTTGCCAAAGATAGCGATCGCTAGCAGCACAACTGCACCCGCAAGTCTGTACTGAGAACGAATTTTGCAATAACGGATTACCCCAAATCTATGGAGAATGCTGACAGCCAGAGAGCACAATGCTACTGAACCACAGATGAGCCATCGCTGGGAGTCTGGTAGTGCTAAAGTTGGCTTACTCAACAAGATTTGTTCTACGCCAACTCCAGCAGCAGTAATCCCAATCACTAGTGGTAAATGGGTGTAAAGCCAGAGATTAACAACACCAACTTTTCCATGCGTCCGCGCCATCTCAATAGGTTTACCGCCCAGGTTATCAAAATAGACCCACCACCAGCTAAAGGCGATAACTAGACCAAACACGGCGGAAATTACGGTTAAAACATCCCATTTCTGCTCAGAAACACCATTGACCACTGCAATGATTGCTTCACCCAAGACAATAATGGTAAATAACCCGAAACGTTCTGGTAAGTGGGAGGCATGGGGGAGTAACCCGATCTGAAACTTACGTCCTGTTAAGGGCGTAGCAAAGTCAATAATGATTCCCAGCCCCCAGAATCCGAACCGCCAAGGGACGGGTACAAATGCCGATATTAACCAAAGCAAGGCTGCGATCGCAAAACCAATAGCGTAGCGAGTAGTCAAAGGACGTGCAGAAGGGATATGTCTTCCAGCACGGACGTACTCTATTACAAGCACAGCCCGACCGAGAGCATAGGAAATAGCAAAACCAGGGGAACTCTCGCCTAAACCGTGGTGGATATTAATAGCCATTGCTGCCGCTGTCAGCATTTGTACACCAATTAGCAGTCGATGTCCCATATCATCGCTGTCAAAGCGGTTGGCATAGAATGTGGTGCCAATCCATGACCACCAAACTGGTATAAATAGAACTACAAACCCAAACAATCCTGAAAAAGAGATATCCTCGTTAAGATTGTGGGCAAGTTGAGAAACTGCAACTACAAAAACCAAATCATAAAATAGTTCCAGCCAAGTAGCGTGTCGTTCTTCTTGAGTGTCTTCACCGATGCGTAACCTTGGCGGTTGGAGAAAATTTGCCATAGTGCTAATTGCGAATCGCTAATTGTTTTTTACCATTAGCTGTCATCAATTAGCGAGTGCTTAGATGCTTCTACGTAAATTCCTAAAAACCTGCTGATAATACAAATTAGCCCCGTCCATTTTGAAACCTGGAGTTATGCAGGAGAGTATATGATTCAGTCTTGCCTTGAGTTTTGAGCTTTACTCTAATTCCAAAAAATTATTGTTTTAATTTTAAAGCGGGCGATGGGACTCGAACCCACGACGTTCACCATGGGAAGATGACATTCTACCACTGAATTACGCCCGCGAATTGCATGCCATCAACTTATGTCTAAAATTAATCATACCATTATTTATGGCTGTTTTCAATTAGCTAGAACATGCACTATTTTGACAACTGCTGATGTCTAATTCCTGTGGCTGTTCAGATTGGGAAATCTTTTTAGCTAGCTGATGATGGCACTTACTACCATATTTAATTAAAGAACAATGTCCTTACCTTGCTCGGTGAAGCGAACCTCTTTAATATTCCATTGGGCATTACTTGTTAGGGTTTTGCGGAGACTGCCAAACAGAGCAAACTGTTCACAACTAGAAAGAGAAGCTATTTGTCGCTTTGAATCGGGGGATATTCGCAAATCGACTGTTGCAATGCCATTTTTAATGTTGACACGATACCCAGACAAGCTAAAGTCACTTGTATCTCGTTTTTCTAAAATTTTATTTACTACATTTGTCACTGGTTCCTCAGCCGGTACTGAAACCTTTTCTGGAATGAGTTCTTGGCACTGAGTATCACTTGTGTATAGCATGACGTTGGTAGTTTTGCTAGTGGTAGCTTTGGGAGTTGATAAGGAAAGCGTATTTTCTTTAGGAGATTCTTGATTAGGAAGTTTTTCCCTCAACTGAGCTACGCTAGGAATTTGGCTTGGAGTCTGAGATGATGAGCTATTTGTCGGTGTTGTGGTAGCAGATGGCGCTTCACTGTCAATATTACGAGTGGTGGGGTTAGAACTACAACTGCTGAGGCTGACAACAATCGTCACAAAAATAAGGGGTAGAAAATATCTATTGGTTGTGCTCATAATTTTGCTCACGAGTGATATTGCTGCTATCAACTTCAGTGTTGTTGGTATCAATTCCACATAAATTTGTGAATATTGAGCCACTTTATAAAGTGTCAATCAGAAATCTGTTAAGGTCAAGGATTATACTATACACCGAAATTATAACGTCTGCTGTTCAAGGAACAATGCCTGACGACAAGCCGCTGACGCTCCTTCTCTGCGAGACGCTACGCGAAGGTCGCCACCGCTTCTCTACGAGAGGCTTCGCTAACGCTAATGCGTCTACGCCAATCTCAAAAAGCTTAACCAGAAGAAGTAAAGGTGCAGGAAACAAACTTCGATGATTCAAGGAGACATGCGTGGGCGGTTGGAAGAGAAACTAGAATGCCCTGAAGGAAGGGTTCAGCATCTATAGGGAAATCGTAGAGTAGCTCAAGCAGGAATTTGATTTAGAAGTCAAATATCAGAAGGTATATCGTGTAGTAGGCTATCAACTTCAGGCGAAGCTCAAAAAACCTCGACCAGATTGCTATTGAACTGGGCTATCAAAATACGTGTAACTTCTTTTGCCAATTTCGTCAATACCACGGGCTTTCTCTAAAAACTTCAAGAAAACAGCAACAACTTCTTCAACATTCCAAAAGTGCAAAGTTACAATTGATTAAAAATCAATCGTGGTCGTTAAAAAAACTTGTATCTTGAGGTTGCTGATTCAAAGTTAGATTACTAATCTTCACTGCTTTTTTGCTTGCTCAACTCTTGTAGTAATAATTGCACTCCCAAAGCCAATAAGCCAATTGCTACTATCCCAAATATCCCACTTCCTAAAGCAACTACACCAACAACCAGAGTCCGAACAGCAGAAGAAATCTTAATTACTAATGGATTAATTGAATGGATAGGTTTATTAGCAAAATTTGTAGCGATCGCAATCATCAGCGAATACAGTGCATATCCCATTCCTCCAGAAATAACCGCCCCAGTTAAACAGCGTAACGGGCTTGCTGTTGCCTGTATTTTGGTATCTGTTTGTGGTGTTAAATTTTGGTCACTCATACCATTTTATATTTTATATTTTAGATTTGGCTATTTGGAATAATTCTTATCTATTCCCTATACTTCATTAACAAAAAAGAATTATTTAAATAGATGATGCCACTTTAATACCATGTGTGATTGTCTGAGTTATAAACAATTCTAAGTCTTCATCAACAATTGCTTCCCTCACTTGCAGCTTAACTTGTTCTGCCTGCTGTTGAGACTCAAAAAGAGCAAATACTGTTGGGCCAGAGCCAGACATCATTGTTCCTAAAACACCTTCTTGATTTGCAAACACTTCTCGCAGTTGCAAGACTTGGGGATAGGCTGGCAATACCACTCGCTCTAAATCATTGTGCAGTTTTTGGGCAATTTCTACCGTATTTTTATCCAGGATAGCTTTTACTATTGCTCCTGAATGAACTGCATTAGCACGCGCTACCAAGTTGTTGCTATCTCTAATGTAAGAATGACCAAACTGCTGTCTATAAGTTTTGTATGCCCAAGGTGTGGAAACTTCTAAACTGCGGTATTTACCCAATACTACATACATATTATCTAAACTCGGCAGGGAAGAAAGTTGCTCACCCCTACCTGTTGCGATCGCAGTTCCACCCACTACACAAAATGGTACATCCGAACCAAGTATGCCTCCCAACTCCTCTAATTCTGATTGAGTTAATCCCAATTTCCACAGTAAATCTATTCCCACCAACACAGCTGCTGCATTCGTCGAACCGCCAGCCAACCCAGCTGCTACAGGAATCTGCTTGTTGACGGTAATCTCCACACCCCCATATCTAGCAAAGGCTTCAGGAAATTGCCTCACCATTAATTCCGCTGCCCGGTATGCCAGATTACTTTTATCTGTCGGTACTTGCGGGTGGTTGCAGTGAACACGGATGTTGTCAGTACTGATAGAATGCACATGAATTTGGTCTGCAAGCCCGATGCTTTGAAGTATCATGGCTAACTCGTGATAGCCATCGGGGCGATCACCAATGATTTCCAGATACAAGTTGATTTTGGCAGGGGCAATTAGGCTGTAGGAACGCATTTTCTGGAAGTGGGGAATGAGGAATGAAGAAGGGGAATGGGGAATGGGGAATGGGGAAAAATCTGTCTTGTTCCCTACTCCCTACTCACTACTCCCAATTCATTTGCTAGAATTACCCATTGCTGAACGCTGAGGTCTTCGGCTCTAGCTTGGGGATTTATTTTTAATTGTTCCAGCAAGTGGCTCAAGCGATCGCGTTCCATAACAGATTGCAAATTATTTCGTAACATTTTGCGCTTGGCACCAAACCCCAACTTTAAGAAATTCTCTAATTGTCGAGGATTAAGTGCTGGTATTTCTATTTTTCGGGGACGCAATCGCACCACTGCTGAATCGACTTTTGGCGGTGGATGGAATGCGGCCGCTGGAACTGTGCAGATTAACTCACATTCAGCCAAATACTGTACCCGCACACTCAACGCCCCAAAGGCTTTTGATCCTGGTTTAGCATACAACCTTTCTGCGACTTCTTTTTGTACCAGCAACACTATTGAGTCAAATGGTTCGGGGTTGGGGTTAGCGATCGTACCCAGTAGTTTCTCAATGATTGGCCCTGTAATGTTGTAGGGAATATTGGCTACTACCTTATTTGGCTGTTGGAAATTGGGAAAGGCTGCCAGATAAGATGGTAAATCTAGAGTGAGAAAATCGCCTTGCAGCAGTAAAAAATTTGCAGTCTTACCAAGCTGCTTTGACAACAGTTGGCATAAGTCGCGGTCTATTTCAACTGCAACCAGAGATTGCACTAAAGGTAATAAACGACGAGTCAGAATGCCGGTTCCGGGGCCAATTTCCAAGATGCGATCGCTTTTTGTACACTCTGCTGCTTTAATAATTGCGTCGAGTGCCTTTTCACTTTTGAGCCAATGTTGAGCAAAGACCTTACGCGGTCGGATCATCTGTATTTCTTGCCTAGTCTAGTTTTCAGCTTTTTATCAAAGACTTATTATAAATTTTGAAGCCCCTCTACGGCGCTAGACTCACTGTAACGCCTATCTTCTTTCTCCAAACGCTCCGCGAACATCGCGTAAATTTACATACAAGCGTCACCCTTAATATGGGAGTCTTAAACCGCAAGCTCTGCAACAATTATTCTCTTATTCTTATATCTTATATATATAGTTAGTTCTGGCATTTGGATTCAAGATAAATCTCTCCAGCAAGACGACTCCTGCCTTTTTGGATAAACATTATTTGGATAAACATTACTATAATCACTCAACCTGCATCAAATTCCATTTAGAGACAAGCAACGTCCATTATTCACACAGTCAGGTTTAGCCACTTCGTTCTCGCCTTCCTCCTGTTGCTTAACTCATTAACCTGAAAGCAAGTCCAGGTAAGCAATTTGGGTTTTTAGAAAAAAAATAAATTTACCCCTTGACAAACTAGGGGATGACTAGTTACTCTAGTTAAGTGGGAAGCGAGAGACGCCAACCACCGCTGAACCTAAAAAACATAATACTTTGAAAGCTTAAGAAAAAACCAATCCTCGTCAAAAGATTTTGCTTTTGGGATTTCCCAAAAAAGACAGTCGAAATTATAACTAGGATTCCGGGAAATATTTTTTTTCGGAGCCACAAACTCGAAACACAACAAAACGGAGAGTTTGATCCTGGCTCAGGATGAACGCTGGCGGTATGCTTAACAC
>NZ_JAYGHD010000347.1:0-21998 GCF_034932245.1 Nostoc sp. UHCC 0251 | reverse complement strand
TGCCCCTCTGCCCCTCTGCTCCATCAAACGCCTGAAGCTTGTGAGAAATACGGGTTTTATGACGGCTGGTATATTTTTTCTTGGCTTGTGCCTAAGCAATTAACTTTTGCATAATTTATGAATCTGAAAATCTTGTCGTTAGTGCAATTACAATGCCTACGATTAATGCTGCTGTTAACTTTGATATTCGGGCTGATACTAATTGTTGATGATGGTTCATCTATAGCTGCACAGAAGGTTGGGCAACCAGGATTTATAAACCCTGGAACTGCTGATATCACCTCCATTCAGCCTCAAGTGTTACAACCTTCAGTCACCGGGCTTGTGTCTACATTGTCGGATGAGGTGGAGGAATTACCATCAGATTTAATTCGCTGGTCAAGTTACTGGCAACTTTGCTGGGAAGCATATCCTGAAGCTAAAGCATACGAACTGCAAACGGTGCTTATGGAAGGCAAGTCTCCCAAGTTCAAACGACAAAGCGATCGCTGCTTTCGTATACAAGCTGCATCTAATGAAAACCAAAAATCACAAGGATTACTCAACCGTGATTTAATTTTGTTAATGCATAAAATTCAGCTTGGTTATCGAGTGCGAGCTGTCTTAGATAACAACCGCGTCAGTGAATGGTCTCAAGTAATGGCAGTTGGTGCAACTACTACCTCTGAATTGAATAGTACTAATATCCATTCGGTTGAATAGTGGAATTTTAGCTTTTAAACTCATCATGAAAAACGGGAAGATTGACAAGAGTCCCCTGAATTAGTTTGTCACACATACTGGTGTCGTTAGTGCAACATGAATGCCTAACTCAATATACAATACAAATCTGAGACAGTAATAGTTATGCTTCCCCTTGAACAATTGTTTTGTCCTTGTTGCACTCCAGCCATATTACATTTGCTGACTCAATCCGAACTGACTCAGCACATACTCCAATTAAGAACGGGGTCGGTTGCTGCGGCTATCAGAAGGAATCAAAAACAGCAGCAGCGATCTCTATCCGTAGCAAGGCAAACCCACCTAAATATTGACGAGTCTACTAGCTAAAAGTAGAATGCATCACACCTCATAAGCCCCGTAGGACTTTCAGAAAAAGAAATATTTATGTGAAACTCAATTCATACTCTTAATCAGCAACGCCTAAAAATCTACCCCTCGTTTGAGTTCTACACCTTGATTAGCATAGTGTTTGTGGCAGTAAACCTCTGAGTGAACGCTAGCCAAGTCGAAATACGCTGGTGGATTTTGACAACGGCCTGTGATGATGATTTCGGTGTCGCGGGGTTTGCGGAGTAAAGCTTGGACAATAGGTTCAACGGGGAGTAATTCTAAGTCAACGGTGGGATTTAGTTCATCAAGAATAATAGTTTTATACAACCCAGAGGCGATCGCAACTTTGGCGATTTCCCAACCCCGTTCGGCTTCTACATAATCTAATTCTTGCCGGGAATTTCGCCAGACGATCGCATCTCCACCACAGCGCTGATGATCCACTACTTCTGGATATGATTGCTGCAAGGCGGCGATCGCAGCATCTTCTGTGTAGCCACTACCACCTTTAAGCCATTGCATAATCAACACACGGGTAGATCCTGGATGATTAATTCCCCTACCAATAGCTTGTAAGGCTTTACCCAAAGCACTAGTAGACTTGCCTTTACCAGCACCAGTATAAATTTCAATCCCTTCCAGGAAGAGAGCTTTGGCTGTTGGGTGGTGATGAGGCTTCATTTCTGAGTGCAAATCTGCAATATCGAGTAACTTTTGCGGCGCAGCGCGTCCGGTGGCGATGATTTCCAACTCTTGGGGTTTGGATTTTAATGTCTTTACCACTTCATCTACTGGTAGCAAACCCAAATCCAGAACCGGGTTAATTTCATCCAAGACGACAACTGAATATAAACCACTAGCGATCGCACCTTTGGCTACATCCCAACCCCGCATCGCTTCATTTCTGTCAAAGGTAGTAATTTCTTCTGGGCCAAAAAATTCTGCTCTCCCAGTGCGAACTTGGTCAATTAAATGGGGAAAGCCGCGCTGTAAAGCTGCGATCGCACCATCTTCGTCATAATCACGTTCCGGCCCTTTTAAAAACCGCAGCAGTAAAACGCGGTTAGAATTGCTAGGCGTATTTATCCCCAAGCCAATAGAGCGCAAAACCACCCCCAAAGCCGCTTGGGACTTACCTTTACCCAGACCATCGTAGACGTGAATTTGACCAATGAGCCGTTCCTGACGCACTTGCGCCGTGCGAATACCAATACCGTTCCTTGTCATTTCTCAAAAAGCTATAACGTGGCAGTCTTTAATCTTACCTAACGTCTTGTAATCTTAGGTAGAGAAACTGCCCCTCTAGCGCTTCCGTATGATGTATTAATAATATCAACAAGGGAATACTGGCATACTAGCATAGTAAAGGACAACAACAATGGAATAATTTCCCCCATCACCCTCACTATCCCAGTTATACTCACTACAGTTAACCCTTACCCTTAACCATTTATGCCTGAAAATTGGATGCTTCCTAGAATTTTTCCTATTGGTGGAATTCTGTTTGACTTTTTATTTGTACTGATTGCCATCCCCATCGAAGCTTATGTTTTGCACAATCGACTAAAATTTGACAAAAAAACTAGCATTTTTTATGCTATCTCTATGAATCTGTTTTCTAGTGTAATTGGTTGGTTCATATTTTTTATATCAGAACCAATGCTGTCAATACAGATGAAATCAGAATTAATTAATTATATGTTTTTTAATAATTTTAAATCTGCAAATACACAAACTTTAGTCATTTTAACTGCTTGTATAATTTTCTTTGCTACTTTTATAATGAAGTTTTTCATTTTAAGAGTATTACTACTATCATTGAGTGAACCAGTTGCTACAAAGCAAGAGGAACCTCAAACATCTCAAAGGCGACGATGGCGTAGTTTCAGTAGTGCTAAATTACAGAATACAAATTTAGTGATTACTACGTTAATAGCAAATTCTTTGAGTTATAGCGCTATAACTGTTATTTTATTGTTTCGTTCAAAATAACAAATTTTACTTAATTCAAAGGAAAACTAGTGATTAATTATTAACAGGTGGAGGGATAAACATGAATACGCTACTTAAAGATGTATTTGGGGCATTTAAATTTGTTGAAGGGCTTTATGCAGGAATTAGAAGGGTATTAATTCCACCCAGAGCTTATTCTTGGCAAACATTTATTTATTTAAGTATTTTTTCTTGGGTAGTTTCATATTTTGCTATAGGTTATATTAAAGATATAATTGCCTTTTTTGGTTGGTTATTTTTAATTGCCGGCACAGCTTGGTATACCACTGAAGATCCTTTGAGGGTTCCTGGTACTTTTATGCCAGTCGGGGCAGTGATCACTGGATTTTTAGTGAGTGTTTTTGCATTTGGAAATCAAAACGACATAATTACACCAAGAACAATCGTTTTTTGGCCAACAATCTCAGCGTTAATTACGGCAATACCAGAATTTATTGAAGGAAATGATACCGATGCCAAAGCTCGAATTCCTAAACCAGAAGACCGCCAAAGAATTATAATTTTAGTTGCTAGTAGTATGCTGCTAAGTTGCTGGATTCAATTTTACTTTGTGATGGATAATTGGTTCCAACAATATCCCAGTTTACAGGCAGATACTTTTAAAAATAGTACCATTGTTGTCAGAACAGAAGAACAAGTAAAAATCCCACGAAACGGCGCTGTAATTCTAGAGAAACTTCAACCAATAGTAATAGAACAAATAGCTGCAACACCTTGGTCGGAAGTAGAGAAATGGTTGCTAGATGCCAGACAGCGGGTAGGAACTCTGGGTAGGGAAGTAATTCAAAAGAACTTGGGTAAATATGAAGAGAAGGAACTATGGCGTATTGAACCACGTGTATCTAATACTAAGTCTGGATATATATTAGATTTATTAAGTATTTGGACAGGCCCGAGTTCTAACCCACGGGGCTATTACTTGAAAAAATCTTGTCGCATTGAACCAGTTGCAGCAACTAGCAATTCAGACAATAAGATTACAGTTGCAGAAATTGAATGCGATCGCGCCAGTAAACTTATTGCTGGCTCACCACCTCCGCAGCAGTGAGGAGTGGGGGAGATGAGGGAGTGGGCAGGGGGAGCAGGGGAGGCAGGGGAGGCAGGGGGAGACAAGGGGACAAGGGGACAAGGGGACAAGGTGAAAAATGACTAATGACTAATGACCAATGACTAATGACAAATAACAAATGACTATTAACAGAATTTTTGTACTAGCAAAGAATGTGTTTCAGGAAGTGGTACGCGATCGCATCCTATATATTCTTGGTTTTTATGCGCTAATACTCGCCACTGCCTTCCGTGTACTTCCTGAATTTGCAGCTACGACTGAAGACAAAATGTTTTTAGATTTTGGGATGGCGGCGATGAATGCCATCGGGTTAATTGTGACGATATTTGTTGGTACGGGACTGATTAATAAAGAAATTGACAAACGCACTATATTGGTGTTAATTGCTAAACCTGTCAGCCGTAGCGAAATTATCATCGGCAAATACTTGGGTTTATCCGCAGTATTAGCTGTATTGGTCGCCACAATGACAGCAATTTATCTGGTATTTCTACAATTTGGTAACATTCCTCATCCAACGGTGAGCATTCTAATTGCTGCAATTTTCTTATTATTGCAGTTGTCATTAATCACCGCTGTGGCTATTACCTTCGGTGTTTTTAATGCTTCACTGCTAGCGACTGTTTTAACCTTTGCGGTCTATCTAATCGGAAATATTACTCAAGATTTAGTCCAACTTGGGCGTCTGAGCCGCAACCCTGGCATGGAACGTCTGACTCAAGGTTTGTTTCTCATCTTGCCAGATTTATCTCGATTAGATTTGAAAAATGATGCCGTTTATGGTCTACAAGCACTACCTGACACAACTGCACTGATTACAAATGCTGGCTATGGCTTACTTTATAGTGCGATGTTGTTAGCGATCGCTATTTTTATCTTCTCACAACGTGAGTTTTAGTCATTGGGCATTAGATATCTCCGAAAATGAATGTAGAGACGTTGCAATGCAACGTCTCTACAAGGGTTACAGGTAACGCATAATTAATTTCTGGAGATGTCTAATGACCAATGACTAATGACCAATAACTAATAAATCACTATCTGAGGTTGCCCAATTGTGCCATCAGGCATAATAGTATCCCGGAGCTTTGCATAAATCAGGTTTGCCTCCCAAAGGTTTGCCTTACTCAAGTTTGCCTTGGTTAAATTAGCCCATGTCAAATCCGCACCAGTTAAGTTGGCCTCAGTTAAATTAGCTTCTAGTAATTTTGCTCCACATAGCTTTGCTCCTGTGAGATTTGCTCTAACTAAATTAGCTTCAATCAGTGATGCTTCAATTAATATGGCTTCACTTAAGTCTGCTTCTCTCAAATCCACATCACATAAAGAAGCACTCCAAAGATTACTACCAGTGAATTTCGCTCGCCATAAGAAAGTTCCGCACAAATTTGACCCTGTTAAATCAGCATTAGTCAAATTAGCTTCACACAAAGATGCTTCATACAAATTAACTTCACGCAGGCTAGCTTGCATCAAATTTGCACCACTTAAATTAGCACGAGTGAGGACACAACCACACAAATTTGCATCACGCAAATCCGCACCTATGAAATTAATACCAGTTAAATCAATTCCTTTCAGGTCGATTCCACGCAAGTCACATCCACTGAAATCTCGGCGCTGAAAATATTTATTTGTGATTTGACTTAGTATAAATTCCTGTTGAGCAGCATAATTTTTCATGGTATTCACCTCTGGGTGTAATTTATCTCAAAGGTCGAACGTGATAGTTACCGTATATTGAGAGTACACCGCAAATGGAGATCAGCTCAGTAAATAATCAAAAATAAATTCCCCAAAAATCGCTAAGAACTTGAAAATGCGCTTTTTAAGTGGTTTTTAAAACAAAAAATGCTGACATAGGTCAGGAAATATTGATAAGTCAAGTAGAATTAAGTAAGTCGGTAAAAGTAACTTAAAGTATAGGAATCAGATTTTATTTTTGAATAAGGCTACGAGATAGTACAAAGGGATATAAGAATCCGATTTGATTTCTGTATCCCTTACGGGAGGCGTAGCCATACTGATTTGCGTAGGTAGGCAATAGGCAATAGGCAAAGAGAAAGAAGGCTTACTACTTGTAATGAGTTTTTTCAGAAATCAAATACTAGTCCTATATCTGTCTAATAGCGAACAATTAGTGATGCATCGCTGCAATGTCGGCTTACTCAACTGCTTCTCTAGTGGGACTTAAAGAGAAATTAAGCCTAAATGTAGCCAAAACTGGCTTTATCAGCAGCAAATACGTCACGAGGAAGGGTCAACCAAGGCTAATTGCGAGTTGCTGTATTCCTAATTAATGCTAATTATTAACCTTTGCTTTCCAAATTAATAATATTTACTACTTCTTTCATAATTATATAGGTTTATCCATCTGCGAAATCTTTATTGAAATGCTTCTTGCAGTTGTTCAAATGTCAGAGATTTTATTAAACTTAAGGGTAGTGGTTGCTGACTAATTATATTAACGTAATCTGTACTCAAATAAGGAAAGTAACTTGACTGTTCGGCAACATACGTTTCAAAGAAAGGAACAGTCAAAGCTTTAACATAACGGCGTGCTAACGCTGGACTTGAACCGATTACTTGCCTAGGTAAAGGTATGGTTGCATCTGGTGATTCCATAATAGTAGAAAAGTGTGTACCGCCATTGATGAGTGCTAAATACTTATTTGGAGTTGTTAACCAAGTAAAAGGCTGAATTTGTTCTGGTAAAGCCGGAGCAACAGTATCAGAACTACTAGATATAATCATCACTGGAATTTTTATTTTGCTGAGACTAGCTTGACCAAAAATACTGCTATTAACTGGATTAATAGCAATTACTGCTTTTATCCTTGCATCGGATAAGTTATATTGAGCATTTGGTAAATTGACCGCCAGACATTGAAGCAAAAGCGAAACATTTAACGTATCTTCTAAAGCTGGACAGTCAGTTTGCAATTGCTCAAAATTAATCTTTGCGCCTGCCAATGCTAATGCCGTATATCCACCAAATGATTGCCCTAATACACCAACTTGTCCTAAATTTAAACTTCCCCTAAATGTTGGGTTAGACTGGGATAAACGAGTCAGTTCATCTAGTAAGAACTTAATATCTAAAGGTCTATTAATTAGTTCTGTAGGATTGGTAACTCTATTTGCTGTACCTGTGAATAATGCTTGTAATTGTTGTGAATTACTGCCAGGATGTTCTGGAACAGCAACGACAAAACCATAAGAAGCCAAATGTTCAGCGAGATACGCAAAACTCGTTCTGTCAGAACCAAGTCCGTGCGAAATGACAATTATCGGACGAGGATTTTGAGTAATTGGAAGATAAATATCAGCGGGAAATATCCTCTTACGCAAGAGGTCATTAAGTATAATAGTTTGCTTTAAGAAACGAAAATTTCCGTTTTTTCCTAAGTCAATCAATGGAATACTATTAAGCGTAGAAGCTGTAGTTACCTTTTGTTGGGATTGTTGATTAATAAGTGCTACTGCATTTTGAGTTTGATTTACTAAATTCTGTAATGACTCTGCTATTGCCAAACTCTGGTCTAAGTTAATTGAAATTGCACTCGCCGGAAACTTGCGTAATACATTTAAAAGCGTAAAATTTTGTTGATCTGCGGCTGATAAAATCAGTGCTGCGCGAATTGCATAAAATCCTGATAAGTTAGATTCTGTCTGAATAATTTTCCCCAAATTCTCTAATAATCTTTCACCAATAGGTGTATAAAGAAACTGCGAAACTTCTACTTGATTTAAGGGAATGCGAGTTAGTAAAACTTTCCGTAGTTGAGCTAGTTGCTTTTTCCCTACATACTGTCTATATGCAGACAAATCGTCGTCTACTTTGCCTGTTCTAGTATAAGTTTCGAGTGAACTAATCGGGATAGAGCTTTCTAAAAGACCATAATTAAATTTTAAGCGCTCTGCACCTAAAGCTGGATAAGCAGTTAGTGTAGGCAGCAACCCTATACTAAAAATTCTCAAAGCCAATTTCAGCCAAATAGTTTGTTTATCTATAGAATGAGTCATTATGTACCACTTAAAATACTACCATTATGCAAAGATAAAATTAGCGGATAATAAAATTTGATAGAGATTAACATCCCTTTCAACTAAGCAGACATGGCCACTATGAGGTAGAGTTATTATCTGAGAATTAGGAAAAACACTACTTAAATGTTGTGCTTCGGCCTCTGAAGGTAAAAGTCGGTCATTTCTACTAGCAATTAGTAAGACAGGTTGAGTAATTTGAGATAATTTTTTTTCATCAATATCAAATTCTCTCATTAGAGATAGTCGCTGATTAGCAGTTTTTTTTGGTGCAGAACTGGTCGATTTTGAAAGACTTTGGCTAGCAGCAGGCGAAATTCGACTTAAATTAGCTAGAAAAAACAAAGATAAAAACGAAGATATTTTATAGAAGAATTGTGGTGTGTAAGGAAACAAAAGTGAACCTAAATTTAACCAAGGTACTTGATGGAATGAAGAAGCAGAATTAATTAAAATAATCTTTGTAAATAGTTGAGGGAATTTTTCTAAGACTTTGAGTGCCAAGCAACCGCCGAATGATTCTCCACAGAGATAAACAGGCGAACGCGGTATTTTTTCTAGTTCTATCTGGGTTAAAGTTACCACTCCTTCTGTCATTTCATCCCAACTTGTTAGATCATCAGGGGGAATTACAAAACAACGTACATTAAAAGCAGCTTCTAAACCTGCTGTTTCAATATACATTAATTCCTTTCCAGTCTCATCCATTCCAGGTAGAAATACTAAAAGTGGGTAATTAGGGTTAGACAGCTGGTTAGTTAAAAAATAAGGATGACTGCGAATTTTGGATGACATAAATAAACTAATTTACGTTAATAAGAGTGACAAGTTTGATAAGTTATCAAAAACTTAAGTCGTGCTCTACAACCTCATATAATCAAAAGCAAAAACTATCAGCAAGTAAGGTAACTTGCTGATATAAAATTTTCAGTTCATAACACAGTCTTGACAAAGACTCTAAACATTAGCTAAAGCTGCTCCAGGTACTAATTCTACCTTCACCCAACCTGGTTGCCGTCGGTCAAATGCCTTATATGCATCAATAACTGACATTAGTGGCTCAACTTGGGTCAAGACTTTTGTGGGGTCTACTGTGCCATTACGAACCAAATCCACTAATGTTGGAATATATTTGCGGTGATTACAATTACCCATGTTGATAGTGAGATTTTTGTTCATTGCTGTGCCGATGGGAAAGAAATTGTGGGTTGGAGGATAAACTCCAATAATCGAGAGTGTCCCAGCTTTAGCTAATGCTTGAACTGCCCATTCTAACGCTTGAGAAGGAGCATTACCCGGATGCCAATTGCCATTTTGAGGATTGGTTTTAGGGGCAATTTGTTGTAACTGCTGTTGAAATTGTTGTGCTTCTTTTTGAGCTTTTTCGGCTGCTGGGCCACTGTCAGGAGCATTAGCATCTACGCCAACTGCTTCAATCACCCTATCTACACCAATTCCCCCAGTCAGTTCGCGGATTGCTTCAATTGGGTCTTCGGCATTGTAATCGATGACTTCTGCACCCAAATCACGTGCCATCTCCAAGCGTGAGGGAATTGTATCTACTGCAATGATGCGTCCTGCACCGAACAGTCTGGCGCTGACAATTGCAAACTGTCCAACAGGACCACAACCAAAAATGGCAACAGTGTCTCCTGGTGTTATCTCTGCAATATCCGCTCCAAAATATGCTGTAGGGAAGATGTCAGACAATAGAATTGCTTGGTCGTCTGTAACTTCTTTTGGTAACTTGACTAATCCCGCATTAGCATAAGGAATCCGAGCATATTCAGCCTGCAATCCATCGAAGGGGCCAGCTGCTTCTGGGCCTCCGAAAAAAGCTGTTCCGGCGTTATGTCCGTGGGGATTGGCGTTATCACATTGAGCATGATATCCTGTACGGCAGTAGGAACAGTAGCCGCAGGCAATTGTTGAGGGAACGACAACGCGATCGCCTACCTTAAAATTCCGCACATTAGAGCCAATCTCTTCAATAATGCCAACACCTTCATGTCCCAGAATTGTGCCAGGTTTCATTCCTGTGAATGTTCCCCGAATCATGTGTAAATCTGTCCCACAAATGGCACTAGAAGTCAACCGAATAATGGCATCAGTTGGTTCTTGAATTTTAGGTTCTGGTACGTTATCTAATCGAATATCTCCAATTCCGTGAAAAACCACTGCTTTCATGGTCAATACTCCTGATTTATGACGTTTAATTTTCAGAAAAAATGAGTAAATTGTGTTTTTCGCTACTACAAAACATGGGAAAAAATTTATGCAGTCAAGTAAAAAAATTGTGTATCCGAATTATTTTCTGATGGATAAATTCAGCAGATGATTGAGTTTATTTTGGACTACATGACATATGCACTTAAAAATTATGGTATCGATATTGCTATGGTTTATTATCGTCCTCTAGAAGGATATACATTGTGAATAGCAATGTCGGATGAAGAAACTGAACGTTATGTACATAGTATTTTAGATAAGTAAAGTATCAGTGGTGAGTACTTCATCTTCTCTGGGTCGGAAGCGATCGCAATTATTGGCTCATGCCTAAATATAGCGATCGCAAAATTTTTCAATATAATTTTTTAATCTTAATTACTTGCCTCACGGGACGTAAAAAAGAAACAAACAGCACCAGCACCGGAATAATTTCCACTCGCCCCATCCACATAAACAAAATTAAAATTAATTTGCCTATCCAATGCAAGTCTGGGTTGGTAATTCCTACGCTTAAGCCTGAAGTTCCCATTGCGGAAGCCGCCTCTAAAATCACATCGGGAACTGTATATTGCGGTTCAACAATATGGAGCAAAATCAAAACTCCGACTCCTAAAAACCCTAGCCAAAGTGTTGCCAAAACTGTAGCTGTCTTAATTTGACGATGAGCTTCAAGTTCCGTAAGTTCTTGACCATCGAGTTTATACTGTATGTACTGGTCAGATTTGAGAAATATCTGCTGTAAATGCCATACTACAGTTTTATACAATGTAACAATGCGACTGAGTTTGAGTCCGCCACAGGTAGAACCAGAAGCCGCACCAAAAATCATTCCCAAACTTATCAGAAAAATGGGTTTGAAGCCCCGTGCTTCTAGCACGGCTTTACATGGTACAATGGGATGAATTATTAGACCATCCAAATGCAGACAATATCTGTAAAATGTAAGCTTCAAGTACCTGTAGAGTTGCGTTCTAAGATAGACCGCACTCTGCAAGGATTTGCTGATGCTTGTAATCAGATATATGAGATTGCAAAACGCGAGAATTGCTGGAATACTACGAAGCTTCACCATTTGGTTTACAAGCCAATTCGTGAGGTTACTGGCTTGAAGGCAAACCATGTCTGCCAAGCAATTCGTCGTGTGATTGGTAACGCTAAAGCAGTTAAGCAAGTCCACAAATTTAGACCGACATCTTTGAGTTTGGATGTGCGGACTTTTCAATATATTGAGGATTTGCAAACCGTCGGCGTTACCTTGATGTGTGGTCGAGTTAAGTTCAAGTTGAGTATTGGTAACTATCAGTTGCCATTGCTCAAAGGGCAATCCCCAACGTCTGCTACCCTCAATAAAACAAAACACGGCGACTACTACATCAATGTCTGTGTTGACCTGCCTACCAGCCCCACAGGTAAAACACCCAAGGTAATTGGAGTCGATCTTGGTAGGCGCGACATAGCCACCACCTCCACAGGTGAATCGTGGAGCGGAAAGCAGATTCAAGCCATTCGTGACCGATATAGTAAGGTCAGGTCTAATGTTCAATCCAAACGCACTCGCAGTTCTAGACGACTGTTGAGAAGGCTTTCTGGGAGAGAACAAAGGTTTCAGAAATGGTTGAATCACAATATTTCGGATCTTCTTGTTCAGAGCGCAAAACTTGCCAATGCAGCATTGTCCTTTGAGGATTTGACTAACATTAGACAATCTTTGAACCAAAAACCAAGGAGCAAGGTTGAACGCCGAAGAACTAATAATTGGGCGTTCTATCAGTTGCGTTTGTTTGTTGAGTATAAGGCGAATATTGCTGGAGTAAGAGTGGTATTTGTTCCACCTGCCTACACGAGTCAAACCTGTTCCCGATGCGGACATATTCACCCAATTAAGGGTAAATCGTATCGCAACGGCAAGAGTTTTAAATGTGGGCATTGTGGATTTGAACATGATGCTGATATAAACGCGGCTAATAATATTGCTGCTTTGGGGGCTTCTGTAAGCAGTCCCGAAAGTCCGGGGATGAGTTGTCAATTGCAGGGGCAAATGTCTCTGTTTCCGATGATTCAAATCTGTGGCTAAAGCCTCGCACCTTTAGGTCGAGGTAAGCTTACCAGTAATCTAGCGCTGGGACTCCAATTCTGGATTTTAACTGTATTAAAACCACAGGTTGTTAAGGCTGAAACCCATTGAAATACGCTGTCGAGCCAGCTAAGTGAGCCTGTAAACGAGTAATGTACAACTAGCAATAATATTGTTCCCAATCCCAGTAATAGCCATAGCGCTCAATGTTGAGGATCTCTCCAAAGAATAGATAGTTGGCGCTGACTGAGAAATTGTGCATGTACCGAAAAGCTAATTGCACCTGTAATCATAATTGCGATCGCAGCTAACTGTAAAATTGGTGCATACACAGTCAAGCTCTCGCCCGTAATTGTAAAACCACCCATAGAAATGCCAGTTATGGCGTGATTGAGAGCTTCCCACCAAGGCATACCCAATAACCTTAACAGCAGCACACTCAATACTGTAGACAGCACGTAAGCAATAATTTCATCAAACCGACGAATAAATAATAGTATTGTTACTTTTGGGAAAATATTTTTGGTTCTTCAGTAGCTGTTATGCCAAACTGTTAATTATAGCATCCAGCGAATAAACATCAGGGAATCAAATCGGATTCCTATATGACGCATCGATTTCCTAGGGTTGATAACGAAGGTTAAAGTAAAAGCCATCATCCTGGGCGTTATTACCGCGATCGCTCAGATCAATAAATGGAAATCCATAATCAAGCCGCAAAAATAGATTATCAATTCCCATTGCCTGATTCCATAATAATCCTAAGCCTGCGCCCACCAGAAAAGTTTGATTGGGTAGCGGATTGGGATTATCAGACTGATTCCAGACGGCTCCCATGTCTAGAAATGGCGCGAGTTGAATCGTGGATAATCCAGATTTATCGCGCTGGACTGTGAACCGATCTTCGATCGCTACACGAAATCCATTATCCCCAGAGCGGATATTTTGGCGATATCCCCTGACAGACTGTCCACCGCCAATGACAAATTGCTGGGAAGGTAAAAGGCTATCTGGTGTTAGTTGTAAGTCTGCTTGGATGAGCAACAGATGATCGTCACTGAGTTGCTGCACGCGCTGTACTTGACCCAACCAACTGAAAAAGCGACCATCAGGTATGGGATCATTGTTGATAGTTGCATCTAATATATCAATGCCAAAACTAAACTGCGATCGCAAAAACCAGGCTCCTTGAGGTTCGCGCCTAATATAATCTTGACCAAATTTAATTACACTGGTGCGGCTAACGCCATTGGCATCAGGCCCAATGCCAAAGGGGGTTGCAAGGTTATTGAAAAGGAAGGTTTGACCATCTTGATAGGTAAATCCCAAGGATAGGGCAAATTCTTCTCTTGGCGATCGCAGCAATGGTTGCCGATAATTAATTTCATAAAGATCCTGGTTTGCCCGAATATCAAACACATCAAAGGGTGACTCAGTGATTTCGTTGCGATTAAATGCTGCTCTCAGCTGCACCTTGCCGTTCATGGCATTAACAGGAACTTGATAGCTAAAATCAAATACATCGGAACCACCAGAGAGCGTGTGATAATAGGAGCCTGCTAACTCATCTCCCATACCAGTTAAATTGCGCGATCGTAATTCAACACCCAATCTTTCCGCCCCAATACTCGGAGGCGAATAATTATCTACACCCAAGCTACCAGTTAAAGAGTTTGCCTCTTCAACTCTGACAATCAGAATACTTTGACCAACCTTACCCGTTGGGCGCAGACTTGCTTCCACATTTGTAAATAGGGGATCAAGTCGCAACAGTTTCAGTTGGTCTTCGAGCTTACCAGTATTCAGAGGGACACCAGCACCTAATTGGATGCGACTACGAATATAAGATGGATTTAATCGCCGTGTCCCTTCGATATCAATCTCTGCCAAACGCCCTTCTATCACCCGAATTACCACAACACCATCGGCGGTACTAGCTTGTTGAGTGTCTGGAATCGCTCTGGAATTTATATAGCCTTTATTTAGGTAAAGCTGGGTAATAGCATCTGCGGCTTGTCTGATTTCTTCTAAAGTCAAGTCCCGTTCTTCAAAGGGTTTGACAACTGGATTAAAGTCATTTTCAGTAAAAACTGTGCTATCTAAGACCTGGATTTTGCGAACCCGAATGCGTTGTGGTGTTTCTGTTTGTGTAGGGGATAATTCAGGGTTTGGTTCTGATTGATTGGGGTCAGTTGCCGGGGAAATTTCTGTTTCCTGTACTATTTGTAACTGTTGATTACTATTTTCAGCCGGGTTTGGTGTAGAGATATCGGCTGTAGCTCTAAGTCCATTAGCTGTTACAATCCAGACCGCAGGCAGAATTAGCAAGCCACACTTGAAACCGAAACTATGCTTACTCCATTGACTAATTGCCAGATGCCAAGTGTTCAACTGATGAGATAGATAGACAATTTTTTGCTGAGTCGTTGCTCCAGACTTAACATGAGTTTTTGTTCCTGTCATTTCTTTTCGGTGGTGTGCCTGATTTTACGACATGGCTGATTTCAATTTTTGAGTATGCTATAGGTGCATGGGTATTTGAATATCATATTTTTGACATGCAAATTTAAGACAATTTGTAACTAAAAGATAATAAATAGCAATCATTCCCTAAGTGAAAGCCCTTAACATTATATTGTGGTAGGCACGTAGAAAACTTGGGATTACTTCGATGTCACCACTGATTTCCATAGTCATCGTCAATTACAACCGGGAGTCTTACCTTCAAGAAGCGATCGCCAGCGTTTTAGCGCAGACATGGCAAAACTTGGAACTGCTGATTTGGGATGATGGCTCTACAGATGGCTCAGTGGCGATCGCTAACGCTTATGCTCAACAAGATGAACGAGTGCGGGTAGTCCAAGCACACCATCAAGGAATTGCTGCGAGTTGTAAGGCAGCAATCGGCCAAACTAGTGGCACTTACATTGGTATAGTAGACAGTGATGATATTCTTGCCCCTACCGCCCTTGCCCAAACCGCTACAGTTCTCAACCGCCACCCAGAAGCAGGATTTGTTTACACCGACTACTTAAATATTGATCGAGATGGCAAAGTTCTCAGCTACGGTCATCGTTGTGACATTCCTTACTCTCAAGAAGCTCTGTTGGTGGACTTCATGACTTTCCACTTCCGCCTAATGCGCCGTTCAGTTTACGAACAGGTGGGAGGTGTTAACGAATCTTTCTCTGGCTGTGCCTATGATTATGAACTATGTCTGCGACTTTCAGAAGTAGCCCAGGTGCGCCGAGTTCAAGACCCACTCTACCTTTACCGGATTCATTCCCAAAGCATGTCTGTTATCAGAAGAACAGAACAAATACTCTGGTCACAGAAGGCGATCGCTCAAGCACTTTGGCGGCGCGGATTAGCAAATAAGTTACAAATTGATGTAGAATTACCCGCAGGTCGCTTCATATTACGGCGCAAAAAACCTCTACTGCCTAGCATTGCCGCTTCAGTGTTAGTTATTGCCTCGTTGGTAAGTCCCAGATTAGCCCAAGCGCAACAAATTGTCCCTGCTACCGATGGAACAAACACAATTGTTACACCCAACGGCAATCGACTTGATATCACTGGCGGCACAACTTCTGGAGATGGTGCAAACCTCTTTCATAGCTTTCAACAATTTGGGATTTCACCAGAACAAATCGCCAACTTTCAAGCTAGTCCGGCGTTGCAAAATATTCTTGGTCGAATTACAGGTGGGAATGCCTCTATTATTAATGGCTTAATTCAGGTAACAGGTGGCAATCCTAACCTTTTCTTGATGAATCCAGCCGGATTTATTTTTGGAGCAAACGCCAGTTTAAATGTGCCTAGTGCTTTCACGGCGACAACAGCCAATGGGATTGGTTTTGGCAGTAGTTGGTTCAATGCTATCGGTGTTAATGACTACACTACTTTAGTTGGAAACCCCAATGGGTTTGCTTTTAGTACGAACCAGCCAGGAGCGATCGCAAATACTGGAAATTTGGCAGTAGGGACTGGGCAGAATTTGAACTTATTGGGCGGTACTGTGGTTAACACCGGGCAAATTTCAGCACCGGGAGGGCAGATTTCTATCACATCCGTACCAGGACAAAATTGGGTGCGTCTCAGTCAGCCAGGAAATCTGTTGAGTCTAGAAATTCAGCCCCTCGCCTCTAGTAGCAAACAACCCAATAACTGGACAATTCCCATTGCATCTTTACCGGAATTGCTCACAGCTGGTAACACTGGGCTAACTGCTAATCCTGATGGGACTGTAAAATTGACAAGCTCTAACGTTACGATTCCCACAACTCCAGGTACAACGATTGTTTCGGGCATTGTGGATATATCGAGTCAGAAAGTGGGTACAGTAACTGCTTTGGGTAAACGAGTTGGGGTGATTAATGGTAATATTAACGCCTCTGGAAGCAATGGCGGCGGCACTGTGCTAATTGGCGGTGATTATCAAGGTAAAGGGACTTTACCCAATGCCGATCAGACTTATGTTGACTCAAATTCCGTCATTAATGCCGATAGCAAATTGAATGGAAACGGAGGACGCGTTATTGTTTGGGGTAACGACACAACTCAGTTTTTTGGTAACATTTCGGTTCGCGGAGGAGCAAATGCCGGGAATGGTGGTTTTGTAGAAGTATCAGGCAAAAACTTCTTAACCTTCAACGGTTTGGTAGATACTTCCGCCGCCAATGGTAGCTTTGGCACTTTATTAATAGACCCCAGCACATTAACTATTATCGATGGTGGAGTAGGAACTTTTGATGCTACCGCTGGCAATATTGCTTTTGGTGATGCAGATATTGGGGCTAATACAATTTCATGGGGTGCGATCGCAGCATCCGGTGCAAATATCAACTTACAAGCCACAGGCGATATTACCATTAATGACATCATCGGAGCGACACCCCTAGTAACAACAGATGGTGTTGCTACATTAAGCTTGGGTACTGGCGGTAGCTTCAGCCTCTTTTCACAAAGCGGTTCTGTAAATTTTGTTGACCCTACCAACACAATTGAGACTAAGGGAGGAGCAATAAACATTTCTGGAGCCAGTTTATCGCTAGGGAATCTAAATACAACTAATGATTTTTCTGGCAATAGTGGCAACGTCAACTTGTCTGCGATTGGCGATATCATCGCGGGTGACATTATCACCAGTGGTCTGGGCTATTTAGGGGCTAATATTACAGCCCAAAGTACCAGTGGTGGGATTACTCTAAATAATCTTGGTACTAGCAATACTGAAGGGTTTCTTACTAATAATACGGCTGGAACAGTAAGCTTGAGTGCCGCAGGTAATATCGTTACAGGTACAATTGATTCCTTTTCAAATGGTGCGAATAGATCAGGTACGGGTGGCAATGTAGTGGCAACAACTACAGGCGGCAGCATTACCACCGGGGCAATTAACTCGTATGTATTCAAGGAATCAGGTGGCAATTTTACCGGCACGGCTGGCACAGTCACCTTAACTGCTACAGACAATATCACCGTTAATGGTGCTATTGATGCCTCAGCAACCGCCATTGCAGTAGATGGTGATGCAAGCGTTACAGGGAGCAGCGTTACTTTACAGACTACCAATACTGCTGGTAGCACAATTCGTTTTAGCAGCATCGATACTAGGGGTGCAACAAATATTGGTGATGCAAACGCTGTCAAAAGTGGTAATGTGCAAGTGCTAACAAACGGTTTGGTTCAAGGAACAGGCATAACTTTTACAGGTGAGACGATCGCTACCGCAGGCATTTTTCTTAACAATCCCGATGTGAGACAAGTTGATCAAGAAGTTTATACTCTTCCTGCGATCGTTGAACCTTTGGTGATTGTTGATAGCTTTGCACCTCCCGTAGGAGGTACTGTCACAATTCGACATGATGGCGGCCCAAATAATGTGCCATTTATCGTAGGTGATGCGACAAGTGTCAATAGCACAGCCGGAACAATTGATGCAGGAGGGAGTTCAATCATCCCTTCTCGGAACTTTCCAGTTTTGCCTAATGGTGGAGATGCTAGCGGCACTCCAGCAGGCATCACCATTACTTCCGTCAACACCCCACCTACATTAACGGCAAACTCATTGCTACCCGATACCCAGACAAATCAGCCAGTGAGCTTAACATTCGGCAGTTTGTCCGCCTTGGTTACGGATGCTAATAATGACATTACTTCCATCCGGGTTGATGCAGTAAATACGGGAAATCTGACTGTTAATGGCGCTCCTGTTACCCCTGGTGTGACTACCTTATCTAGCGGCGATACTTTAACATACACACCTCCGGCAGATACTAATGGGTCACTCAATGCCTTTACCATCAGTGCAAGCGATGGTGTATCCTCTTCAGCACTAACACAAATCGGAATCAACATCACTGTGCCGGTTGTGCCAGATGAGCCGGTTGTATCTGAGCAGCCAGATGAGCCGGATGTTCCCCCCTGCACATTCCAGTGCAATTCACCAAGTCAACCGAATAACCCTGGGCCCAATAATCCTAATATTGATAAACCCGTTATTAATACCGATCCCACTCTCGAAGGCGATTTCACAGATGATTTTGCCGACCATTTAGGCATCCCTACGCCTAGAATCAAAACACTAGATGATGCTAAAGAAATTGCTCGAAAAATTGAAGAAGCTACTGGTGTGAAACCTGCATTTATCTACACCAGTTTTGTCCCTGTGGAGATTCTACCAGAGAGAACTAAACAGTTGAATACCATAGCAGAGCAGGGTAGCGACCAACTGGAACTAGTGGTAGTAACTGGAAAAGGTGATCCTATCCGTAAGCGCATAAGAGAAACGACTAGAGCCAAAGTTCTCCAAGTAGCTCAGGAATTTCGTGAGCAAATCGTTAGTCCACAAAACCGTCGCCGCACTGGTTATTTGCGTTCATCTCAACAACTTTATCGCTGGATTATTGCACCACTAGAAGCAGATTTACAGGCAAGAGAAATCAACAATCTGGTCTTTTTACCAGACATCGGTTTACGTTCAACCCCAATGGCAGCACTTCACGATGGTAAGGGGTTTCTAGTAGAAAAATACAGCATTGGCTTGATGCCAAGTCTTAGCTTGACTAACACCCTCTATAAAGACATTAAAAAATCTCAAATCCTAGCATTAGGGGTTTCTCAGAGTACTCAGGGACAAGAACCTTTACCAGCAGTCCCCCTTGAATTATCAATATTAGTGTCTAAACTCTGGCAGGGCAAATTATTGTTAGACAAGCAAGCCACCTTAGAAAATCTCAAAACTATCCGCCGCCAAGAACCTTTTGGGATTATTCACATGGCAACTCATGCCGATTTTGCTCCTGGCACTTTAAGTAATTCCTATATTCAACTGTGGGAGGACAAGTTACGCTTGAACCAACTACGACAGTTGCGCTTGAATGAACCCCAAGTTGAAATGCTGGTGCTGAGTGCTTGTAGAACAGCCTTAGGGGATGAAGAGTCCGAACTGGGATTTGCGGGTTTAGCGGTACTGGCAGGTGTCAAAACTACTGTTGCCAGTCTTTGGTCGGTCAACGATGCTGGTACCGCAGCGTTGATGACGAAATTTTATGATAATTTGAGGACAGCTTCTATTAAGGCAGAAGCTTTAAGACTTGCTCAAGTAGGTATGGTAAAAGGGCAGATTTACGTAAAAAATGGTCAAATACAAGGTTTGGGAGTAGCAGGGAGCCTGCCTTTACCTGCTGATAGTGTTGATGAAAGCGATCAATTACTTACCCATCCTTATTATTGGGCTGGATTCACAATGGTTGGCAATCCCTGGTAAAGTGGCAAGAGTGATTCTACTATCACCCTTTTACCCTTTCCGTCTGCCGATTTTGGTTTTTATCCGAATGATACCGGGAATTATAGCAAGGGACTGGGGACTGGGGACTGGAGACTGGGTGAAAAGTCTTTTTGTGTCTAAGTTTTATTATCTGTTGATGTCCTAATCACCAAGGCTTTTGCTATAAGAATAGATGCCTTAGTGAAGAAATGGCTGTAATCCTTGTGTGGTAGGGTGTGAGATAGACTTGGAATAGTACTTGGAGTTTATACGGTATAAAGGAATATGTGAGCATTTATTGAGCATTAATAATGAGTATTAATTTATACTTATTATTAATATTTAAATACTAAAAATAAATATAGTATTTGAGCATTAAGTGAGCACTTTTTAGGATTTCTAAGCTAAAGGTATTGAAATAGCGTTGAATAAATATTAGATTCGGCGTGTTTACTGTTCGGGAGTGCCAAAATGTCTAAACAGCTGGGTCAAAAAATCGCACCCACACCTATATCAAATGATATCAATGTGGTGGATTTGATCGATCAATACTTCACGGCCTACAACTCAGCGCGGTTGCGGGAAATCTGCCAACTTCTGAGTCGTGATGTGCTAACGGAAGGTGTCACGGTGGGAGTTAGCCTTTCCGGTGCGATGACACCGGCAGGATTCGGGGTTTCAGCGCTTGCACCTTTAATTCGCAACGGCTTTATTGACTGGATGATTAGCACTGGTGCAAATCTTTACCATGATATGCACTACGGTTTAGGCTTTGAACTTTTTGCTGGTAATCCATTTTTGGATGATGTGAAACTGCGCCAAGAAGGCACTATTCGCATTTATGACATTATCTTTGGTTACGACGTACTACTAGAAACTGATGCGTTCATCCGTAAGATTTTGCAAGGGGAAGCGTTTCAGAAGCGCATGGGAACTGCTGAGTTTCATCATTTACTGGGTAAGTATGTTCGAGAAGTAGAAAAGCAGTTGGGTGTGCAGCATTCCTGCTTGCTTGCTACAGCTTATGAGTATGGCGTGCCTATATATACGTCTTCTCCAGGAGATAGCTCAATTGGGATGAACGTGGCGGCTTTAGCTTTGGAAGGTTCGCAGTTGGTGATAGATCCATCAATTGACGTAAATGAAACGGCTGCGATCGCATATAATGCCCGTGAGTCGGGTGGTAAAAGTGCGGCCGTAATCCTCGGTGGCGGTAGTCCCAAAAACTTTTTGCTACAAACCCAACCGCAACTTCACGAAGTATTAGGACTAGAAGAACGAGGACACGATTACTTTGTACAGTTTACCGATGCGCGTCCAGATACGGGCGGTTTATCTGGAGCAACCCCATCGGAAGCGGTCAGTTGGGGTAAAATTGACCCGGAAGAGTTACCTAACACAATTGTTTGTTATACCGATAGTACGATCGCTCTACCATTGGTGACAGCATACGTTTTGAACAAGTGCCAGCCTCGTCCTCTGAAGCGTGTGTACGACAGACGAGAAGCCATTTTGGAGAAGCTGCAAAAAGACTATCTAGCAGCCAAAACCCAACCATCAGATCAAGTTCCCACAGCAGTGGCTGAAAGTGCCCAAAAGCAAACAGCGACTTATCCTTGTGGGCGGCTGATTCCGAATACGTAGGGAGCAGGGGAGGCAGGGGGAGATGAGGGACAGGGGAAAAGGTTAAAGGGTAAAGGGTAAAGGGATAAATTTAACCTTTCCCCTTACCCCTTTCCCTT
>NZ_JAYGHD010000346.1:0-22155 GCF_034932245.1 Nostoc sp. UHCC 0251 | reverse complement strand
ACGTCCGGTTTTGAAGACGAGCGGTTCTCGTGAGGGAATCGCTTAGTTCAACGAACTTAGTCTAAAAATACTTAACGGCTATCCAGATGCCCAAGTAATTGCCCTAGATTACTCGCCTCGAATGCTGCAATTTGCTCAAGATAAAATCACAGCAGCAGGATATCAAAAAAGGTGGTTTGGTACACAAGCAGACTTTGGCGACTGGGCAGATAATCCAGAAAAGTTTGCTATTGGTAGCGAATTTGATGCCTGTGTCTCATCTTTGGCAATCCACCATCTCCAAGACGAGATGAAATTGAGGTTATTTGAGCGAATTGCTGCTAGCCTCAGTAAAAACGGCTGTTTTTGGAATGCAGACCCTGTTTTACCAGAATCACCAGCCTTAGCAGAAGTTTATAAGGCGGTACGAGAAGAATGGTCAGTTCAACAGGGAACTAATTTAACAGATATTCGCGCGAAGATTGGTGCGAGTAGTACCCAAGGTTACTCCAGTCAAGACCAGCTAGCTAGCTTAGATACTCATTTACAAATGTTGAGCAAAGCTGGATTTAAGACAGTTGCAGTACCTTGGAAATATTATGGTCTGGCGGTGTTTGGTGGCTGGCTGTGAAAATTTCAGGTTTTGGATGCCTAGTACCGCAAGGCGGAAGTCAAAAGCCAAAAGTTTTGTATATCAAAGCTTTTGCAAGTTTTAAAATAGTAGCTTGATTTACACCGCGCTGTACTAGATTTGGGATTTGCCTGTCTCCAACGGGGATTTATACGATTAAGAGCTTGATAGTAACAAAACAGCAATAAATAACATGATCTCTCTTGAGAAGAACTAATATATAAACGCATTAGGTCTGTAAAGGAGGTTTTGCTAACTCACGCAAGGATTTAGGCTGAAACTTTCGGTATATAAGCTTGCCTTGTGTTTTTATGCAATATTTCCACATCAGAAATACCTGTGAGGGTACTATCAATCCTCCGCAGACCTATCCGAAAATACAGAGTAGAAAATGTTTTCAAAAAAACCAAAGACACGCGATTTGGATTCATTTTTTTGCTCCTTTGTTTGCCAATACTTAGTTCCAAAAGGAGAATATTTTGGATGGCTCGAAATAAAAAGAAATCAGCCGGGTTCAAGTATAAGCATCCACTTAACTCTAGATGCCCTATTTGTTGTATTATCCCGCCCCACATGCTAGAAAATGTTGTTGTAAATGGCAATCCACAGCAGCGTAGTTGGGCTTTTCATACATTAAATGTTTCGGCACAGCTTCGTGGACGGAGAGATGTCATAGGTACTGTCTCATTTGCACCTTCTCCCGGTGAAAAACGCCGCACCATCTACGATGCCAAATATGGCCAGCAACTTCCTGGTACATTAGTGCGCGGTGAGGGAGATCCACCAAGCAGTGATGAAGCGGTGAATGAAGCCTACGATGCTGCTGGTGCTACTTATGAATTATTTTATGAGATATTCGATCGCAATTCGATTGATGACAAAGGACTGCGTTTAGACTCCACCGTGCATTATGGGGAAAAATATGACAACGCCTTTTGGAACGGCGACCAAATGGTTTATGGTGATGGCGACGGAGAAATGTTTCAATGCTTCACCAAGTCTATTGATGTGATTGGGCATGAACTAGTTCATGGTATAACCCAATATGAAGCGGGTTTGCAGTATTATGGCGAACCTGGGGCACTGAATGAGTCGTTTTCTGATGTCTTCGGTTCCTTAGTGAAACAAAAGAGCAAAAATCAGACTGCACAAGAGGCTGATTGGCTGATTGGCGAAGGTCTTTTGGTACCAACTGTCAAAGGTGTGGCCCTGCGATCGCTAAAAGCACCGGGAACAGCATACCATGATCCAGTATTGGGTAAAGATCCGCAACCAGCCCATATGAAAGATAAATATACAGGTGTTGAAGATAACGCTGGAGTGCATATCAACTCAGGAATTCCTAACCATGCCTTTTATCTAGCGGCTGTTGAGATTGGTGGTTATGCCTGGGAAAATGTTGGTAAAATCTGGTACATAGCTTTACGCGATCGCTTGCGTGCCAAAGCAGATTTTAAAAAAGCTGCCAACGTCACCATTCAAGTTGCTGGCGAACTCTACGGTAATGGCAGTAACGAGCAAAAAGCTGTGCAGAACGCTTGGCAAAAGGTGGGAGTTATTTAAAATTAGGAGTTAGGAGCTAAGAAAATCACAGCTTCTAACTTCTAAGTCTTATATCAAACCATCCAAGTATGTATTGTTTAAAGCACAGAGTAAAGTATTATAAATAGCCTGTATAAAGCCTTTTTCTAAGTATCTTAATTACGAATTACGAATTACGAATTACGAATTAGTACTAGATGTACTACTTGTTATTGCTAAACTGGTAGGTGAAAACTATCATCTCCCAGTTTTTGTATTTCTCCCAACTAAATAGCACAACGGAGAGAAAAAAATGCGGATATCCTTTGAACGCACAGGCGGCTTTGCTGGGATTACCAAAAAAACAACCGTTGATACAGCCACTCTCCCACCACATGAAGCAGCGACACTTCCCCGACTAGTGGAAGTTGCAGATTTATTTAGGCTACCTGAACACATTACCTCGCCAAATCCTCAGAGCGATCGCTTTCAGTATAAGTTAACAGTGGAAGATAACGGCAAGCAGCATACGGTGACTGTTAGCGAAGCAGCATTGCCAGGAACCTTAAGACCCTTGATTGAATGGCTACAGAACGCAGCACAAAAAAGATAAAAAGTCAAAAATTACTCAAACTCTTTATTGCCACAATCAAAAATAAAAAAGACCAAATAGTAATAGGCAGCAGGGGCACAACATTGTTGTGCCTTCATGAATATTTTGTCTTACCATCAATTAATCCCCACGAAAATTTATAAGCATGATATGAATAAACCAATCAAACGAGCCTTTTTAGACACTGAAGACGGACAAATTCTTTACCGGATTGGTGGTGAGGGAAAACCTCTGCTTTTACTACATCAAAACTTCCGAAGTGGCGATGAATTTCGCGAGTTGATACCAATTTTGGCTCAGAAAAGATTAGTCATTGCTATGGATTTTTTGGGATTAGGAGATTCTGATAAACCCCCAAGAATGTATTCGATTGAAGATTACGCAAAAACTGTTATTTTACTGCTTGACGAATTAGGAGTAGAAACCACAAGTATTCTTGGTAATCATACAGGAGCTTGTGTAGCAGCAGAAGTAGCAGCAGCTTACCCTGAACGAGTCGAAAAAATTATATTATGCAACATAGATAACTTTAACGAAGAGGGGAAAGCAGCTTTAATCAATAAATTTGAAAATCTCAAGATACAACCAGACGGTTCTCACTTGATGCAAAGATGGTCAGCCAGAGCAAGCTATATAGGTTCTGCTGAGTTAAATCACCGCTGGGTTTTGGACGATTTAAAAGGTTTTGGCTATCCTTGGTATGCACCTTTGGCTGTTCTTGACTACTGCCAAAGAATGGAAGCAAGATTTCATTTAATTAAATCTCCAACTCTAATATTGTCTGGTACAGAGGATGTAAAACAATTAGAAAGGCTAGGTTTTGCTAACGCAGACAATAGAGAGTTTATTTTAACGGCAATTCCTCATGCAAAAATGATTGAGATTGAAGGCGGAACAATATGTATGATGAACCAAATACCTGAAGAAATCTCAAAGGTGGTAATTGAGTTTTTAGAATAAATTTCAGTGAATGCAATATAGCATTTACTAGCGAAGGAAAAACATATAAATAGGAGAATGTACAATTATGGGTGAAGAGAATAGAAATTTTGATTACACAGCCAAAGACCAAGCTGATGATTTTTTAAGTGTAGCGCCTGTAAAAGAAGATTGGGGTGGAGATGGTCGAGGACGCTTGAATCTATCGGGAAGGCGTACAGCAATATCGAAAGAATATTTGCCTCGCCAGTATCAATTTTTTGATACAAATGCTGTGCCAGAAGAACAAGGATGGCGCATTAGTGGAATGCCAGATAAAGTAGCAGCAGGAAGACGAAGATTGCTGACTTGGGATGACTGTGGTGCATCTACTTCCAGAGTAATTCTACCGCCCGGATTTGAAGCGCCATCTGGTATCTTTACAGCTGATTTAGAAATTTTTATTATTGCTGGTGAAATTCAAATTGATGAATGGCGGCTAGATAAACATTCTTACTCGTTTATTCCGGCAGGGGTCAGATTAGAATCTTGGAAAGTTTTAGGTGAAGAAGGCGTTGAAATCCTTTGGATGGAAAACGGGCCAGTTCCACTCAAATACCAATATGCAGAAATCAGTCATCCAGATGCGAGAATAAGTGAGTTTATTCCAGTATTGGATAGTAAGTTATTACCTTGGCGTAATACAGAGACAGTTCAATTTGAAGTAGCAAAAAAGAAGTTTTTAAGAAAACATAATAACGGGGGTGGAACATGGCTACTTACGATTTTGCCACATTATGACGGTCACTATGCAATAATTCAATCATACAATGAAGAGGCTTATGCTTTAGCTGGCTATTGTGATATAGGAAATTATAGATTTGCGAAAGAACACTTAGGCTATTGTCCCACCAATAACACTACCCTTAGACACAGAACAGATGATGGATATTTATCTTTTGTCAGAGTTGATAGAGATGTATCCCAAGCCGGAACAGTCATATCATATACACATGGAAATACCTAAATCATTATACCAAGTAAGTTGTTTGGTAATCTGTGTGGATTGACAATTTCAATTTTGATTTTACCACTTGCTGCTTTTAAAATTGCTCTAACGTCTTTTTAAATAACGTCCAGTGGGTAAACTTAAAACCTGCCCATTGTTGTAAATCAAGTTTCCGCGCAGAAAAGTACTTTTCACTCGTCCAGTTAACTCCACTCCTTCAAAAGGCGTATAACCTTGTTGTGACTCCGACTCAGCAGCACGTACCACAAAGCTTTTATTGGGGTCTACCAACACTAAATCAGCATCATAACCAATAGCAATATCACCTTTTTCTAACAAACCAAAGCGCCGGGATGGGTTCCAAGATAGCAATTTAGCCATGTGATTGTAGGACATCCCCCGCTTGCTACCTTCACTAAATACACCAGAAAGTAAATATTCTGTACCGCCAAAACCAGACTTTGCTAACCAAATATTATTCCGGTCTTTAGCACTTCTTTTTTGTTCAGCAGAACAGCAAGCGTGGTCGCTAACTATCCAATCCACTTGATTATTAAGTACTGCTTGCCATAAGTATTCCACATCGGCACGGGGACGAATAGGAGGGTTGACTTTTGCCCAAATTGTATTGGGAGTATCGACATCTAATAACAAATGTCCGACAGTAACTTCTCGCCGAAAATTGATATGAGGAAAAGCAGTTTGCATAGTCAAAGCTGCTTCCATTGCTTTACGCGAACTCAGGTGCAACAAATTGATATTTGCACAGTTAGTCTCATGCGCCAAATAAGAAGCAATACAAATTGCTAAACCTTCGGAATGAGGTGGACGCGCTGCACTGTAAGCGTGTAATCCACTAAGACTAGAATCGTTTTCAACTATTTTGGTATAGGCGTTGAGAATTTCTGCAACTTCGCAATGCAAACTCAAGCTAATAGTATCTCGCGCTTCTGGATGTTTTTCCATCAAGCGAGTTAGACCGCGCATAATAAATTCAAAATGGGCGAAATCGTACCGTTCCTCTTTATTAATCATCAAAAAGAGGTTTTGCTGGTCTGACAAACCATGCAACCCATATCCCCCATAAAACATGAATATTTTAAACGAAGAGATACCGTGTTCTTCAAACAATAAAGGTATTTCGTCGATATGCTGGCTAGATATAGGTGCAATGTGATAGCTGTAATCTACAAAAAAATTACCTGCTGATAACGCCAATACCTCTGGAAAAAAATCCCGGTAGGAGCCGCCTTTGTTAAGATAATACTGCCCTGTACGGATGTAATTTAAGCTGGTTGTCACGCCTCCCATTGCTGCTGCTTTGCTTTCAGTCACAGCATCTTTGTCGAGGGGTTGATAGATACCGATGTGCATGTGGGCATCCACGACCCCAGGAAAGCCTAGCAAATTTTTGCCATCAAATACTTCTTTACCTGTGTCTGGGCTAATATTAGGGGCAATCTGAGCAAATTTTCCATCCTTAATGCCTAAATCAAGTAGTTCGATTGCATCCTGATGGGGACGAACTACCCGCACATTTTTGATAATTTTATCTAATACGGGAGTTTCAGACACAGTAGACCTCACACTAAAATGAGTTTAGTCAGGAATTCCAACATAGAATCGGGACGAAAACCAAATCCCATCATTATATAACGGTTTTTTATGAAATCATCTTCAGGAGAAAAGACAATGGAAACTTTTAATGAGTATCATATAGACCCAAAAGGATTTACTTTTCTCAAAAATTTTGAAGATAACTGGCAAGTGATTAGAGATGAATTTACACGCTTTATTAAGAATGCGTCTGATGACGAGTTAAAGTTAACTTATGATATTTTGGGCCCTAAAAGTCAAACGATTAAAACCAAGGGTGATGCAAAATACAGTGCTTTTGGTATTTTATTTCAAGGGATGTTTATTGAAAAATATATTCAGGTGCATCAAATACAATATCCTGATTATGGGCCAGATGAGGCATCACAAAAAGCACTTATATTAAGAGAGAAATACTTCCCTAATTTGGCTAAAGTAATAGAAAAAGTTAACTTTAGCGATGATGAAATCATCAGAAATGTGTATTTTGGGACATTCCATCCAGGCTTGGATATCAAACTGCATGTGAATTATAACCCTCACATGAATCGTGGCTATTTAGGATTAATCGTGCCAGAGGGAGATGTGGCTATGAAAATATGCCATGATCAACTTTATTGGCATGAAGGAAAATTCCTGGTTTTAGATCACAGTTATCCACACTGTCCACATAATTACACTAATTATGATAGGACTGTTTTGGTTGTAGACTTTTTTAAACCGGATAAACCTAGAGAGGAAGTTATCCAATTTGAAAAAGAGCAAGTCACGCAACGGATGCAAGATAATCCTTACAGCTTAGGTGTTTTTGGTAAAAGCGATAAAGCTAAAGTAGAAGATTTTATTAAGTATGGTTTAGCGCATCAATTAGAGTGGGATAAAGCTTTATAAGCTTAGTATAATGCACCTTAAATTTTTAATGGTGCGTTCTTTCAGCTAAAACGCCCTAGATTTATATTTCTTAAATAAGATGGGTAAATGAACGCAAAAACTTACAAAAAGTTAATAGCAAAACAGCTTAATCAAGATTTTAAATCTGCCATTGAAATTGTCGAAGTTCCTATTTCTAAACCTGCGTCTAGTGAACTTTTAATTCAAAACAAGTTTGCTGGCGTTAACGGTGGCTTTGACACATTACTTTGTCGTGGTGATGTTCCCTATGTTAACTTGATTCCTCCCTTTGATTTAGGCGTGGAAGCTGTAGGAAAAGTTGTCGCTATCGGTGAAAATGTTAAAGATTTTCAAATAGGTGATGCTGTAATAACTACGATGCGTGGTAGTGGTTATCGAGAATATCAGCTTATCGATGCAAACTTAGCGGTAAAGGTGCGGGAAGCAACGCCAGAGGTACTAACACTAATACCTACAGGTGTATCAGCTTTGGTTGCATTGGAACAAGTGGGAGAGATGAAGAGTAATGAAGTGGTTCTAGTGACAGCAGCGGCAGGAGGAACTGGTCATATTGCGGTGCGATTGGCAAAATTAGCTGGTAATTATGTCATTGGTACTTGCAGTTCTGAGGCGAAGGCAGATTTACTAAAGGAATTAGGGTGCGATCGCATTATCAACTATCGCACAGAAAATCTCAATCAAGTCCTCAAGCAAGAATACCCCAATGGAATTAATTTAATTTTTGACTGTGTAGGCAAAGCAGTATTTGATACTTGCGTTGAAAATTTGGCAGTGCGAGGACGCTTAGTAGTGGTTGGTTTTATCTCCGAATACGCAAAAGACTTAGAACAGATTACACAACCACGCATTTATCACCAGCTATTTTGGAAAGCTGCTTCTGTAAGAGGCTTTCTCATGCCTCATTATAAAGAATATATGGCAGAGGCACGCGATCGCCTTTTAAACTTGTTTTACACAGACAAACTCAAAGTTGCCGTTGACCCAACCCAGTTTCAAGGCATAGAATCAATACCCAAAGCTGTAGAATATCTCCTCAGTGGTCAAAATTGTGGCAAAGTAGTGGTGAGGTTCTAAGTAAGACAATATTAGTTTATATTCAGCCACGGGTGAGAATGACACAAGATTCAGAAAATACTTTAAAAGTTGCTCGACAGGCATTTGAGAATCTGACGCATGGAATGTCAACAGGAGAGTGGGAACCGTTGTTAGATATGCTCACAGAAGATTTTACCCTTTGGTTTCCTATAGCAAAATTCCACGGGTTGAATGTGGGGAAAGAACGAGCTAGAGAATTTTTTGAGTACGTTTCTGAATCCTTCAATCCTGGTTTAAACCTGACTAGTCTAGACCGTGTTACTAGCAATGAAACAACGGCTGTCTTTGAGTTTCGGGATGAGGGGCTTTTGTTCGGACAGCCTTACAAAAATCGGGTAGCAGTTTCTTTTGATGTGCGTGGAGACAAAATTTGTGCCTATAGAGAATACTTTGGTAGCGATGGGAAATCATATTAAATCAATTCGCAATTCGCAATGACGCTCCTTCGTCGCTAACGCAATTCGCAATTATGAATTACGAATTACTTAGTTACTCTCAGGGTTGAGTTCGTTGATTTCTCTACATTTAGCTTCTGCGGCTTGATATGCTGCCAAGTATTCTTGACCACCCAACATTACATCACCGTAATATTCATAAGGTGGATCACCATAGATTGGCAATGGATCATCTTCTGGATAATCTTCTTTCGATTCTTCAATGATGGCTTTCAGTTTTTTAACGGTTAGCCTTTGTGCTGCAAAATACCAGAGTTCTTGGGGATTTTTGTTTAGGTGCGGTAATGTGGGATCGACGATGCGGGCATCGGAAGCGTCGCCTATCTCAATCCAACTGTGTTCAACCGGTCTGTATGGTTTCCCGGCAAAAGCTAAAAATCCCTGAATATATCTTGCTCCCTCAGTGGATAATGCTGCTTTGTAAGCATTATCAAACGGAGTGCTAGCTCTGCTGTTTATACTTTCAGCAATTTTGATTGACAGCGTTTCATCCAGTAGTTTGTTCATCAATAGCAAGGATTAGAGCAGCCATGAGAACATATTACCACTGTTGCTTCCCATTTTGCTTAGGCACTGGGCATTCACTTTGGACTAATGACTAATGACCAATAACTAATGACAAACCTTAGTTTGTATTAATCACCATCTGTAAATTTCTTAACAAGTCGTTTGAGGTGTAAGGCTTGGACAAAAGGATTTTGACATTATTACCAAGGATTTTAATCATCTCATGATTGGAGGCTAATCCACTAACACCAATAATTTTGATGTCTGGATTAATTTTTTTTAACACATTAATAGTTGTTGGCCCATCCATAGATGGCATCATCATATCAACCAAGACCACACTAATTTCTTGTTGATGTTGTGTATATAGTGCGATCGCATCAATACCATCACTAGCTGCTAGAACTTTATAGGCATTTTTTTCTAACCAGGTTTGAGTAACTTCTCGAATTGAATCTTCATCATCAACAACTAAAATCAATTCTCCATGCCCTGCGAGTAATTCATGATCTCCAGCTAATTTACTATCTATCTCCCTTGTCTGCGCGACGGGTAAGAAAACTTGAAACTCCGTGCCTTTGCCCACTTCAGTAACTAAATTTACAAAGCCGCCGTGGCTTTTGATAATGCCAAGCACTGTTGAAAGACCAAGCCCTGTGCCTTTACCCATTTCTTTTGTTGTGAAAAATGGCTCAAAAATTCTATCTACTATTTCTTTCTTAATTCCTATGCCTGTATCACAGACGCTAATCATCACGTAAGAACCCACTTTAGCATCAATATTGATTCGGGCATATTGGCTATCAACCCAGAAATTATTCGCAGAAATCTTTAGGATACCGCCATGAGGCATGGCATCACGAGCATTAATACAGAGGTTCATCAACACTTGGTGCAACTGAGCAGCATCACCAAATATATTCCACAGATTTTGCCCAGGAACATCTATACGGATTTCAATAGCTCTGGAAAATGTTTGCTTAACAATATTTTCAATTTCTGATATTAAATACTGCACCTGTAGAGTTTTAAAGTTACCTACAGATCCGCGTGAAAACCATAGCACTTGTTTTACTAAATCTGCCGCACGTTTAACGTTGGTTTCCATAATTTTTAGCCATCGCTGACTTTGCTCATCTGGGAGTTTTGCCTCTAAAAGTTGCACTGTCATCATCATCGGTGTCAGTGCATTGTTGAAATCGTGAGCGATACCACTGGCTAAAGTGCCAAGACTCTCCATCCGCTGGGCACGAAGAAACTGCGCTTCGAGTTGTTTTTTCTCTGTAATGTCGGAGTTGACAATTAGGATGGATTTGGCTTGTCCCTCATTATCATTTACCAGTGTCCAGCGACTAGCAACGATTATCTCTTTGCCTTGTTTTGTGATTTGATTTAACTCACCTTGCCATGAACCATGTTCAACTAGAGTTTTCTTGATATTTTTCAGTTGGCACAAATTTTGCTTGCGATACAAAAGTTGATTGGCATTCTGGCCCATTGCTTCTTCTGCCATCCAACCGTAGAGATGTTCAGCGCCTCTATTCCAAAATTGAATTTGGTTAATCAAATCCTGAACGATAATCGCATCTGTAGTGATGTCGAGCAAAGCGGCTTGCTCACGGATTTTCTGTTCTGCATTTTTGCGATCGCGTAGCGCAGCTTGCTGTTCGGTAATATCAATTACAAAGCCCGTCATCCGAGCAACTTTGCCTGTAGAGTCTAAAAAGATATACCCATTATTCTCAACTGTGATGTAAGTGCCATCTTTGCGACACAGGCGAAATTCTAGGTGGAATCGCTCTTTTGTCGATAAAACGCGGTTAATCTCTTCATTAAAGAACTTTCTGTCATCAGGATGAACCAACTCTAGCCAACGGTCTAAACCTCCTAACATCTCAGGCATAGAGTAACCTAATATTAGCTCTACATTTCCACCATATTTAATATCATTTGTATCCAGGTTCCAGTCGTAGAGAATCTGACCACTCGCTTGAATTAGTGCTTGATAGCGATTGTTACAATCGTCTAATGCAGCTGAATGGCATCGAAGTTTTTCCTCTACCCGCTGGCGCTCCAAGATTTCCATCTCTAAACGTTTATTTTGCTCTGTGAGTTTTTTTGTGAGGTTTCGTAAATGCAAATGGGTATTTATCCTAGCTAAAACCTCTTTATTTTCTAGAGGTTTTGTAATATAATCAACTGCCCCAAGATTTAAACCTTTGACTTTATCTACCTTGTCACTCATGGCAGTAATAAATATTACGGGAATATCTTGAGTGTCTGGATTTATTTTTAAAAGTCTGCAAGTTTCAAAACCATCAATTTTTGGCATTAATACATCCAGTAAAATTAGGTCGGGTGAAGAAGTTTCTGCTATCTTCAGTGCAGTTTTTCCATCTTCAGCTACCAAAACTTTAAAACCGTAATATTCTAAGAAATCTAATAAAATTTTTAAGTTCATAGGAGTGTCATCAACCAGTAAGATGACATTTTTTTTATTTTCATTAAAATTCATACTTGCCTCTTATTAAATTTCTTTAAAAATTATTAAATTTGTTTGCTTTTAAAGCTTTTAAAAAATTGAGTAACATGGGTGGCAAGCTACACTTTATTACCTACTTGTTTGAATGGCAAAAGTTTCTGCTAACTAGATCATCTGCTTGCTGTTTTTGTATATAACATCTTCTGCCATTGTTTTTATGCACAACTTTTAAACTTAAAAGCAAAAAGATTTAATTAAAAGTATCCTATTTTCTGGAAATGCCTACATCTATAAAGGAAAGCTTATATAGCAATCCGATTTGATTTCTGAAATTATTTGTGTAGGAAGGCAATAGGCAATAGGCAACAGGCAAGAAGCCTCTTTGAGTTACACTGAATTTTTTCAAAAATCAAATATGAGTCCTATAGTTAGGAAACATAAGTACCAGCTATGTGTGTAAAAAGTACATAGCCTCTGGTTTATAGCATTACAATTAGAAGGTTCAATGTAGGCAATGCCTGGGTTGGTCTACGCCTATGCTACTTGCAATTTTAGCTTGACGATTCACCTATAGCCCAATACGTTGGGTTAAGCATAAGTGTTAGCCGATAATGTGCATAAAATTGTAGCGATCGCACTTTCTTATTTCCAAAAGCAACACATACTTAGGGCACAGCATTGCTCATACGTGTCAACTTAAGCTAAAAGTAGCTTAACTGAAAGCTTGACTCGCCCGCCTAGAACTTTAGTTCTAGGCTAATAGCTAAAGTAGACTAAAGATTTTTCAGATTATTTAGTCATCTTCAGATGACTTTCGCTATTATTCTTGGAACTTCAGTTCTTTGCGGGACATGGCTTTTACGTTAAGTTGACACCAATGAGCATTGCTGTGCCCCTACGAAGTCTATATTCCATGCAATTGAAAACTGCTATAAATAGCAAATCACGGGGTTGCGGGCGTATCAAGTTTTATCCGAACTGTCTTAGGGCGACAGGGGCTTCCCCAACAAACCTGCCCAGAGGGCATATTAGTAAAAACACTACTACGAGCGCCAATCACAGCATTAGTTCCAATTTGTACCCCCGGCCCAACAAAACAATCTGCTGCTACCCATGCACCATTGTCAATGGTGATACTCGCTGTTTTCAACCCAAAGGCAGGATCTTGAATATCATGACTACCAGTACACAGGTAACTTTTTTGAGAAATTACGCAATGTTCACCAATGTGGATGTGATCAAGACTATATAAAACTACGTTATCTCCAATCCAGCTGTAGTTGCCAATGGTAACTTTCCAAGGGTAGGTGAAGCGAGCGGTGGGTCGAATTAATACACCTTTACCGATACGAGCGCCAAATAGTCGTAGCAAAGCACAACGTAAAATATTTAATGGTTGAGGAGTTAAGGGAAAGGCGATCGCTTGTACAAACCACCATAATAAAATATACCAAGCTGGACGCCCTCGATCGAACCAAGATTGGTCATATTTGCGTAAATCTACGAAAGAATCATTAGTCATTAGTTATTAGTTAAGAGTCAATAGTCAATAACTCTCCCTCTGCTCCCCTGCTCCCCTGCTCCCCTGCTCCTTCCTTCGGGGTAGTTGCAGTATTTAAGTGACCACCACAGTTGCGTAATTCGTATAGTTTAACGCCAATTTGATATTCATATTGACTCAGCAAGCGTGCATAGATATATCCTGCTTTGCCGTCCAAAAAACCGCGTTGAATAATATAAAATAGAACAAACCGTAAAAAGGGTTTAAATGGCAGGTGTACCCACACTTTTTTCAAAAAGCGCTTGCGTTGGACTGCATCACCAAATAGATTTGCGCCGATAGTACCGCTATCATCTTTACCTGTGAGAATATTAAAATAAACGCTGGCTTCCCAGTTAGAATAGCGGTTGTGACGTTCTAACCAGTGGTAAAGGTCGCGGAAGTCCTCGTGGAGCATATCATTTTTGAGATACCCAACTTTGCCCTGCAAAATTACATGTTCGTGAACTTCGTTGTCACCAGTATTAGGAATATCTTCTGTATGTAGGTTTTCGTAGCGACCTTTTTTATGCTGAAATAAACGTAGATTCCAATCAGGATATTTCCCACCATAACGAATCCATTTTCCTAAGAAAAATACACGGCGGTTGAGGTAATAACCTGTATATTCTTCATTTTGAATTGCTTGGTCAATTTCTTCCCAAAGTTCGGGGGTGATACGCTCATCGCAATCTACAATTAGCACCCATTCATTACGAAAAGGGAGATTATCTAAAGACCAATTTTTCTTTTTGGGCCAACGCCCATTGAAGTCGAATTGCACGACATTTACACCGTGACTTTTAGCAATTTCAATACTGTTATCAGTACTTTGAGAATCGACTACAAATATTTCATCTGCTCTGCTGAGGCTAGCGAGGCAGGCTGGCAAATTTGCTTGTTCGTTTTTTGCCGGAATTAATACAGAAACTGGAATTTTAGATGACATATCAGTATAAATTATGTTATTGCTTATTTCTTATTAGATGTAGATAAAAGACCTTGAATAGCAGCATTTAAGTAACCAATCTGACCGTAAGCATAGACAAGTTTATCAAACCGTTCTGCTGGATCAGAAAAATATTGCAATGCCTTATACAAGCCGCGCACGAACCGTTCACTACCTCTCTGCAATTGAGCGATGCCAGCTTTACCAGCGAGTTGTTCTCGATAGCATTCACTGATACCCTGCCACCAGCCTCGGTTTAAAAACCAGGAGCGTTGGAGGCGTTCTGGAGCAACATTATGAGCAACCAGCGCTTCGGGAAGATAAGCGACTTGCCAACCACGCTGTAAGGCAAATTCGGTCATTTGCAGTTCTTCGTTTGATAGTAGATTATTTCCCACTCGACCGAGATGAGGATCAAAACCGCCAATTTCTTCTAGGAAACTGCGGCGGATGGAGTAATTTAAGCCTCTGGGTGTTGAGCCAGGTTGCTCGATATAGATGATACTGTCACCCAAATCGTATGCACCCAGATTTGCAGCTAGCCCTGGAGATAGCCACCGTGGTTGCTGGATTCCTTGGGGCCAGATGAGAGTGACTTTGCCACCTGCGATCGCTAGTTTAGAATTATTGTAATAGGCGTAATATAAAACCTGTAACCAGCCCTTGCTGGCAACGGCATCGTCATCCAAATAGGCAAGAATATCACCACTGGCTACTTTTGCACCCGTGTTGCGGGCGACAGATAAACCAATTGTGGGTTCAAAGACATACTTCAGGCGTGGATTATGGGCCCTTTGTTCTACAACTTCACGAGTGCGATCGCTAGACCCATTATCAACTATCACAATTTCAAAGTCAGCAGCAAAATCTTGCGCTAAAAGACTATCAATTGCAGCCCCTAAATAGGTATCTCGATTGTGGGTACAGATAATCGCGGAGATTTGGGTGTCTGGCATAGATTTTATTTTGGATTTGAGATTTGGGATTTTAGATAAAAATCTTAAATCCAACACACACCTGCTGAGGTTAATTTAAACTAACAATCACCGACCCACCAACCGAGTTTCTTCGGAAATAATCTTTAAAACTTCATGTTTGTTGAATATGACTATGTAAAACTACAAGAGTTTGGGCTAGTTGACTCAGGCGGGTTTCCAAAGATTGCTTGCGCCCCAACAGTTGACGCAACTTTTGGTAACGAGCGATCGCCATGCTAACATTAGGAACCTGATCGGCTGGACATGGACGTGACCAGACTTTACCAGCACCGTCTACACCACAGAGGCGGTAGCCAGTAATGGATGATTGATAAGATACTTTCCCACCAGTCGCGCAAATTTCTTCTACGTAGTTCATCAGGCGGTCAACTTCTGCATGACGCAGTGTTGAAGTTCCTCCCGGTTCTGGTTCGGTGGGATTGGATTCTAACCAGCCATTAACAATTGGGCCTTCTAAGTAAATATCCTGAATTTGTTTCAAAATATTTTGCAGTTCTGTTTGCCAGCCGGCGACAGTTTCCTGAATTTCTTGCAATAGATTCATCGCCAATGCTGGATTGGCTCCGTGGCGATGACTACTAAAGGTTGGAGTTTTCAACTTGGGTAGGCTGGGTGTTTTGCCACCATTGTCTTGTGCTTGAAAGGTCTGCACAGAGTCATGGTGAGGAAAGAAACTTTCTTCAGAAGAATAATCACTCTCAGCATCTACGCCCAAGTCAATTTGTTCTTCTTCAGAGGATGGAGTTTGTGTACTTTCTGTGGTTTCGTTGGCTCCAACGCTGATTCTAAAAGAGAAAGGCCGTTTGGTCGTCGAATCAACTGTTTCAGCGGCAGAGGCAGTGCCGCGATTCCCTAAATCGTGTAGAGTTGCTTCTATGCGTTTTAAGCCTGCGTTCATAAAGACATCCTATAATTTTGCTGTCCCCGATGGTATAGGGGCTTCCACGGCGCGAGGTGCTTGGTGACATCAATGATGCTGGTGCTAATTTTATCCCTTAAAAGTTATTTGAAACCAAAAATCTCGCTGATTAAGTAAAAAACTGCGCTGAGAAATTGCAACCATAGGCATATTGTTAAAGAATACAGAATACAGAATCAATTAATGAGGGATTCAGATCCGTCACACAGAATTCAGTATTGAATTCTGTTTTGTTCAAATATTCAGGAAATAACCTTGGGTAAAGTCATTTTAGTAACAGGACCAGCACGATCTGGTAAAAGTGAATGGGCCGAAACTCTGGCCATGCAGTCAGGAAAAGCAGTTGTTTACGTAGCAACAGCCACCGATAATCTAGATGACCAAGAATGGCATCAACGCATTTTAGAACATCAACAACGTCGTCCCCAAGACTGGGTAACTTTATCTGTACCTGTGGAACTGTCTGCGACCCTCTCTGATGCTAAACCCTATACCTGTCTTTTAGTTGATTCTTTAGGAACTTGGGTTGCTAACCTCTTAGAAGAGGACGAATCTAGCTGGGAAAACATCGTTGCAGAGTTACTAGAGACGGTGGATCTGGTTGCTGCTGATATTTTGTTTGTAGCAGAAGAGGTGGGTTGGGGTGTAGTACCAGCTTATCCTCTTGGGAGGACGTTCCGCGATCGCTTGGGTTCTTTAGTGCGCCAGCTAGCTGCACTTAGCCAAACTGTCTATTTAGTTACTGGTGGTCATGTTCTCAATCTAGGCCTCCTTGGTTATCCATTGCCAATTAGAGGAGAAGGAGAAATGAGGAGTCAAGATTCTTAACTCTTAATTCAAATTATTCTAAAATCTAGAATTTCAAATCTAAAATTGTAATATGGCAACCAAACAACAAGTTAAAGGATACCTTGCCTACTGGTTTCAGTTGGGTAAGAAAGTGATTACGGGCAACGGTAAGGCAAGCCTTTTGCCTCAAGACGCTCGCGGACTCGCTATCGCTCCGCTAACGGTGCTAGATGGCGATCGCTATAGTGAAGAATTTGAACAGTGCTGGCAGAAAATTCTTTCGTCAGAATTGGGTGATTGTCACCTAGAGGGTACACATGAAACCATTGCTGAACTATTGACACCAGCCTGGGAAATGGTACCTTGCAGCCGTTGCAGTATGCCAGTAGCAGCGCGAAACGTCGGGATGCCGGCGTTGTTATGTCCCTGTAATAATTTACCTAACTGGCCTAATACCGAATTACCAGCACCGCGAGAGCCAATTAATACTCAAGATCAACTCAAAACAATTCGCGATCGGCTTGTAGATAATATTGTATAAACAACCTTAGACTCAATTTTTCGTTAAATCTGACAAGTTTTTTGTGAGAACATTAATGCCAAAATGTCGGCGAAGCAACAAACGTAGTGTGTGAGATACAATTTTGGCAGCAATATGTACACAAAAGCCGTTACTCGATTTTGGATTTGTGATTTTGGATTAACCTCTTCTTTAAAGAAGAGGCTTAACTATTGAAAATTTTATTTTTCATCTCCGTAAATGGAGAGGCTTGAAACCTTTTTTAGATTCTAGATTTAGATTTTAATCTAAAATCCAAAATCTAAAACTTCTTCCTGGGTCAACTTAAGCAAAAAGTAAGCAAAAGCCGCTCCTCTTTTCCTCGCTTGTATCTTGGTATGAAAAAGCCCGAAGCTAACATCAGCTATTGTCCATGCTCGTGCTTCATACTTGCAAGCGATCGCACTTCCGAAAAAGAATGGTACTATCTCAGCATTCTGTCTAGGATAATTAACAGTGAAAAACACAAAGCTAGAAAAGAAAAGTTTGTTCACAGTAATAGATGATGCCGAAGCGATAAAAATAACTGGCAGTCTAAAGAGTGTTGAAATTAAAATTAAATGTCGATTTGATGCAAAGCCTATATTTGATGCAAAGCCGTTTCCAAAAAAAGGTGTACTCACCGATGTTATACCTTCGACGATAGCCTAAATACTCACTCATCTCACAAAACGCGCGTTCACACGTTACGACATCGGAAGTTTGGGGTGATTGCTCATATTCTTTGCTCAGTCGGCGACACTCTTTCTCGTAGATGCCGCCAAATAAAGCCTGATTGTCAAATTACCTGCCAATTTTTCAAACATCCTCTCATAATCTGAATAATAATCCGAAACTTGGGTTATTACGCAAAAGATGAGATCAAAATGTAAAGAATACATCAAGCTCGTTGCTTATATATAAATAAGTAAGTACGCGAGAATAAATTAAACTATATTAAGTAATATAAAAAATATTGACATTATTTTCTAGCAAGGGCTTGATCTCTCGTTTGCTTGTGTACCGTCTGTCTGCGACACCCTGCGCGAACACAGACAGGACTAAAATCCTCACGTACAAACCTTTAATTATTTATGCCGCTCTACTTAATATTTATCAATCAATAATATAAAGAGTACGCAAAGATATTTATTGACTTATAGACATATAAGCCAATTTTCGGTATTTAATTCTTATCAGGTTAACTGCATGTTTCCTATTTCCACGTGTCGAATAATAGATTATTTTTCTTTATTAACACTTTTAAAGGATGTTTGAAAATTTATAATGTGTATAAAAGTACACTGTTAAATTAAAATAACTCCAAGGAAAAATTTAGGTTTCAGCCATATACTGAGATGCTTTCCGGCGCTGACACTTGAAAGCAAAAGACCTTATAAAACATCCTCTTAGTCTCCCTCAAAAAGTAGCCTAAAGCATTGCCTTGAGTTATTTACAGCCTGGGGGAATTGATGTACTCCAAGAGGGTCTGTCTTTGGTAAAACTACTGGAGATAGAGCCTCCCAGGATGGCTTTGCAGGGCAAGGGTTATAACTTAACGTGAGTGCCAAACAGTAGTAGCACTGACGGTAGTGAGTTGAGCAATGCAGGCACAGGCGACTACCTGACTTTTCACATCATCTGGAAAAGTCCACGAAATAACTCAAACTCCTTCCCCTATTGGGAAAGGGAAAATTCAAAATCTCTCTTACTAAAAGGAGAGATTTTCCAAATCTGTGAAAAATCAAGTATAAAGACTGAGCTTGTTTATTAAATTTATACAACGCAAACAAACATTGGAGTAACCTCAATGTCTATATTTACCGTGACTAATACCAAGAACAGTGATGCAGGTTCACTGCGGCAGGCAATTCTAGATGCCAATGCCCTAGCAGGAAAAGACATCATCAATTTTGGTGGACTATTTAATGATGGACTCGCCCATACCATCAGTTTGACTGGTAGTAGCTTGAGTATCACAGATGACCTTACCATTGAAGGCATAAATCCAGGCTTACTAACTATTAGTGACGATAGTGCTTCCCGTGTATTTGATATTGGCAATGGTGTAACAGCTGCAATCAACGGGCTGACTATTACCAATAGCTACAAAAACGGTGGAGGAGGCGGTGCTATCTCCAATGAAGGAGTCCTTAACTTGAGCAATAGCACCATCACTGGGAACACTGCGGAATACGGCGGTGCTATCTTCAATCAGGGCACCCTATCGGTGAGCAACAGCACCATCACTAACAACTCAGCGGCAAATGACGGCGGTGGTATCTACAGTGAAGGGACTATAACCGTTAGTAACAGTCTCATCAGTGGTAACAACTCCAGCAACGGTGGCGGCATCTTTAACTCTGGCATCTTATCAGTGAGTAACAGCAGCATAAGTGGCAACACTGCATACAGAGAAGGCGGCGGCATCTACAACTATGTCTTTAAGGAAAACGGCAACCCCAATATAGGCTCCGTTAACGTAAGTAATAGCACTATTAGTCGCAACACTGCGGAATATGGAGGCGGCGGTATTTTTGGCTACGAGTTTGGCACTATAACCGTGAGTGACAGCTTCATCAATGATAACAGCGTCGGCTTCAGGTCTAGCTACTACGGCGGCGGCGGCATCTTCAGTTCTGGAACCTTATCAGTGAATAACAGTACCATCACTGGCAACACTGCGGAATACGGCGGCGGTATCTATGGTATCTACGAAGGCACTATAACCGTGAGCAACAGCCTCATCAGTAGCAATAACGCTAGCAACGGCGGCGGCATCTACAGCGCTGTTACTCTCTCAGTGGATAAAAGCACTATCACTGGCAACACTGCGAAATACGGCGGCGGTATCTATGATGGTGGTGGTATCTATGACGGTATCAGTCTTAATGAGGGTGATGGCATTATAACTGTGAATAACAGTATCATCAGTGCTAACACCGCAATTGAAGGTGGTGGCGGTATCTATGTTGGGGGCGTTACAATTGGCGGTGCTACAATTGGCGGCACTATAACTGTGAATAACAGCCTGATTAGTGAAAACCACGGCAACTTAGGTGGCGGGATCTATAACGAAGGCACTATAACCATGAGTAACAGTACCATCAGTAGCAACACTGCCGAAGATGGCGGTGGCATCTATAATCCGGGCTTTATCACCCCCGGCTACCGTAGCCCAGATGTGCTAGTATTTGGCAGCATTACGGTAGAAAATAGCACTATCAAACACAATAAAGCTACCACTGGAGGCGGGATCTACAATCAGGGCACCCTATCGGTGAATGACAGTAGTATCAGTAATAACTATGCCAGCGATTACGGTGGCGGCATTTACAACGAGCCGTTAGGCATCGCTAAGGTAAGTTATAGCTTCATTAGTGGCAATCAGGCACACTTTGGCGGTGGCATCTATAATACTGCCACCCTAACAGTAGGCAACAGCACTATCAAACACAATAAAGCTTTCGGGATCGAACTCAGTTCTGGTAGTTACGAGTCTGGACATGGTGGCGGCATTTATAACTCTAGCCCTGGCACTGCCACACTGGACTACAGCAACATTATTTTTAACTTTGCCATCCCACAAAAGGATTCAACTAAGCTTACCAAGCTTGATAATCTCGTAGGTAAATTCATCACCAAAGCTTTGCCTGTGAAAGTTTAAGTCCCATTAGTTCACTTTGGTGCTTGGGAATTTGGCATTGGACAAGTTTTATTAGCAAAATCACACTGATAAATATAGGGTTCTTGCCAACTCAGGGGAATTTCTAATAAGTCTCGCGTTCCTGTCATGCCTTGCCCAATAAATAATAACAAAGCAATGCAGTTTAAAATCGTATGGACGATGCGCCAGCGATTAGACTTATCTTGATAAATGTCTTGAACAATTGCTAATGAAAAAATCATCAGCAGTGCTGCGGTAATGCCAATATAATAATGTGACCAATACCATTCATTAGTGCGGCGATATACTCCATCTTGACAGCCTAATATTACCAAACCTACACCGACTAAAGTGGCAAATACTCCCCGCCACACTCGTTGTTTTGCCCGATAAAGTAATATTAAAGAGGCGATGGTAGCAACAAACATTAGCACAATAAAAACAAATTGAAAAGGTAGCTTGTTCCACAATTGATTTTTGATAATATTTTTGCCGATAGGGTAGCTTAATCCGATTAAAGTTAGTCCAACAACTGCACTAGTTAGTCTTTCACCTAACTGCTTATGTTCTCCACCCACCACTGGAGGAATTTTGCTCTTATTCCCGGCTAAAATTTGCAATCTGCGTTGGCGTGTTTGCCAAGCAAAATTGACCACTGTACCGATGAGTGGGAACACGAATATAATTGCGATCGCTGGATGTAAAAGACTAAAAAAATCTGCTATTTGCATACAGAACCTTTTAATAAATCATTAAATTCATGTCAAGGAACAATCTAAAGCATCCTAATATCATTTAAATTAATTTCAGATGAGAATCTGATTAATGTTTTTTTAGTATTCGCTAATCTTAATACAACATTGTTTTATTGTTTAGCATCATGGTAACAGTGGAACTTGCTGCTAAAAAAAATATATATCGTAAAGTTTTTGCTCAAACTAATTAGGAAAAAATCATATAATTATGCTATTTTTATGGACATCTATAGGACTAGTATTTGATTTATGAAAAAATCTAAGTATATGTAGGGTGTGTTA
>NZ_JAYGHD010000345.1:0-22557 GCF_034932245.1 Nostoc sp. UHCC 0251 | reverse complement strand
ATATAAAACCCAAAACCTTGTAGAGACGTAGCACTGCTACGTCTCTACGTGTATTCGATTAGAGCGCAATCTGCTGTATATACATAGTGAGCAGTTATCGAAGGGCAACGAGGCTTTCGCTTAGTTTACACTCAACGTCCAGGAATCAATCATAAAAATATAAAAATTACTTTACTCTTGAAGAAAACTATTTTTACAGAGTGGCACTGTTAAAACTTCGATTCTGATCTTTGGCTCGTAGTGCTATTTGCTGTGGTGCGCTACATCGATTGAGCAATTTTTCTAGTTCTTCGCGTTAGCGCAGCTTACCGTAACCCTATGGGGAAGCAAGCTACGCGTAGCATCTCCTAGAGAAGGTATTGCACTCGCTTAAGGTTAGTGATAGAGCTAATTGTCCCACGTCCTTTGTGGAATGAAACAGCCCTGGCGTAGGGAAGGGGGTTAGGTTTTTGTAAAGGTTCGTATTGAGCAATTCAGAAAATTCATTGCGATCGCTCAATCATGTTAGATTATAGTTTGTTGTTTCTCTTAAACACAAAATTCGAGACTTTCTTACCCATCTCCTCATTGTGGGAATGAAAAAAAAGAACTGAAAAGTTAAGTTTTTTGAAAATTATGTGCAGCAACACATCTATTACCACTAGCTTATATGGCTTACCAGACAAGGTTTAAAGGCATAATTGAACATCATTGTCAAAGAAAAATTAAAAGAATATGAAGTGCATTTTTACCTTCAAAAAAATGATATGTTAGATACAGAATTCAATTTCGTGCGTTTATGGAGTAAAACAATATAGATTACTTCAGTTTTTCACCCTCAAACCCTTGGAATTTCTTGCTTTTGACGCAAATTGAGGGCAGTGTGAGTACACATTTAAATAACCAAAACCCAGTTGCAAGTAGATTAAACTCTTTGCTGGGATTGGGTTGTGGCTGAGTACAAAGAAATCCTGAACCCCTATCTATAAACACTAGAACCCCAATCAAAAAATACTAGAACCCCTACCTGAAAAAAACTTTTTTAATTCTTGTAATGCTTGAAGAATTAGGGTTTTTAGTATTTGAGTACAAACATAATAAATCCAATAAATTCTATCCTAGAGAGACGCAACATCTGGCTGGGAGACGGCTGCTATAAATCTTATATCGCCAATCACCTAACGCTCTGAAACAAAACAAAGCGAAGGGTGAGTGGAGGGATGACATAGCACCATGCCTGAAGTGAAGAGAAGTCGCGGCTGTAAGCACAAATTCTACCCAAGAACCGAACGTTGACACACACCAGCCGAACATCAGATATCTATCGCCTGCCTGACTTGAAAACAAGTCGCCCTCACCCAAGGGTTTGCAGGCAGTGTGGAAGACGCGACTTCAATTCTGGGCATGAAAGAGTAGCAACAGCATCTCCCACAGTGGCAGCCAAGTCCACCGACCTTTTGCGAAACTCAATGACATCACCGTCTACACGACTCCTCAACTCCAACGCTACGGAATCGCCAACCCAAGCAAAATCAGGTGGTTGCGGCTGTGACAGCACCACCAGCACCACCGTGGAAAGGGACGAAAAGCTCCAAGAACGCATTGCTAAACATCCCTGCTACAGCGAAGACGCTCATCACCACTACGCCCGGATGCACGTTGCAGTTGCACCAGCTTGCAACATTCAATGCAACTATTGCAACCGCAAATATGATTGCGCTAACGAAAGCCGTCCTGGAGTAGTTAGCGAATTGCTAACACCAGAACAAGCAGCACACAAAGCTTTAGTCATTGGCGGCAAGATTCCCCAAATGACAGTTGTGGGAATTGCCGGCCCTGGCGACCCTCTGGCAAACCCAGAAAAGACTTTCCGCACATTTGAGTTGATTGCAGAGCAAGCACCAGACATCAAGCTGTGTTTATCAACCAATGGTTTAATGCTGCCAGACTACATCGATCGCATTAAACAATTAAATATAGATCACGTTACGATCACCATTAACATGGTAGATCCAGAGATCGGTGCTAAGATTTATCCTTGGGTTCACTACAGACGCAAGCGTTATAGAGGTCTTGAAGGCGCAAGAATTCTCCACGAAAGACAGATGGAAGGATTGCAAGCCCTCAAAGATGCTGACATCTTGTGCAAAGTTAACTCCGTGATGATTCCCGGAATTAATGACCATCACTTAGTCGAAGTGAATCGAGTCATTCGTGAGAAAGGTGCATTCTTGCACAACATCATGCCATTGATTTCTGCACCAGAACATGGCACACACTTCGGTTTAATCGGTCAACGCGGCCCCACACCCAAAGAACTCAAAGAAGTTCAAGACAACTGCTCCGGTAACATGAAAATGATGCGCCACTGTCGCCAGTGCCGCGCCGATGCAGTAGGATTATTGGGAGAAGACCGCAGCCAGGAGTTTTCCAAAGAGAAATTCTTGGAAATGACTCCAGAATACGACATGGAGCAACGCGCTACCGTTCACGAAGGGATTGAGAAGTTTAAAGAAGAACTTAAAGTAGCCAAAGATAAGGCGCTTGCCGGCAAGAAATTTGCCAACAGTCCTAAAATCTTAGTTGCAGTAGCAACCAAAGGCGGCGGATTGGTTAACCAACACTTCGGTCATGCGAAAGAATTCCAAATTTACGAAGTGGGTGGGGACGAAGTTCGTTTTGTCAGCCATCGCAAAATTGACCAATACTGCCAAGGTGGATACGGCGAAGAGGCTTCCTTTGAGCATATTATGAAAGCGATCGCAGATTGCAAAGCAGTTTTAGTCTCTAAGATTGGTAACTGTCCTCAAGAAAAATTGCAAGAAGCTGGAATCAAGACTGTTGAAGCTTACGACGTAATTGAAAAGGTTGCTTTAGAGTTCTACGAGCAATACGTTAAGGAATTAGGGAATAACGAATAGGGCATGGGGCATAGGGCATGGGGCATGGGATAAGAATTATCCTCAATGCCCTCGCCTAAACCCAATCCTCAATGCCCAATGCCCAATGCCCAAATGCCCCATTCCCAAAAAGGAGAATAAATCATGGCTTACAAAATTCTTACTAGCCAGTGTATTTCCTGCAATCTTTGTCTAACGGTATGTCCCACAAATGCAGTTAAAGTAGTTGACGGACAGCACTGGATTGACCCTGAACTCTGTACAAACTGTATTGGTAGCATTCATACCATGCCCCAGTGTAAAGCTGGTTGTCCCACCTGCGACGGTTGCGTTAAGCAGCCTAGCGATTACTGGGAAGGCTGGTTTGCTAATTACAACCGCGTAGTCGCTAAATTAACAAATAAACAAGATTACTGGGAACGTTGGTTTAACTGCTATTCCCAGAAATACTCGGAACAGTTGCAAAAGCGCCAACCCCAAAAAATGGCAGCAGAAGCTTAAGGGACTTCCAAATAAAAAACACTCAACTTTTCTTGTGGGGTGGGCGTCTCGCCCGCCCGTGACAAAAGGCGGACAAGATGTCCACCCCACAAGATTGGATAATTTATTTCTTGGTAATCCCTAAATAATTCTTAATTCTTAATTGAAGACAACAATGCAAAATAACTGCATCTATCTCGATAATAATGCTACCACTAAGGTAGACCCAGAAGTTATAGAGGTAATGCTACCTTACCTCACAGATTATTACGGCAATCCCTCCAGTATGCATACCTTTGGTGGGCAAGTCGGTAAAGCAGTGAGAACAGCAAGAGAACAACTTGCAGCCATCCTGGGAGCCGATGAGTCAGAAATTGTCTACACAAGTTGTGGTACTGAGGGAGATAACGCGGCGATTCGAGCCGCACTGTTAGCGCAACCAGAAAAGCGACACATCGTCACTACTCAAGTTGAACATCCAGCAGTACTTAATGTCTGCAAACAATTAGAAACCCAAGGTTATAGTGTTACCTATCTATCAGTAAATCATCAAGGGCAGCTAGATTTAGATGAACTAGAAGCTTCCTTGACGGGTAACACCGCCCTGGTGACGATTATGTATGCTAATAACGAAACCGGGACGATTTTCCCGATTGAGCAAATTGGGTTGCGTGTCAAAGAATATGGCGCTATCTTCCATGTAGATGCGGTGCAAGCAGTGGGAAAAATCCCCTTAAATATGAAGACTAGCACGGTAGATATGTTAACCCTGTCTGGTCACAAGTTGCACGGGCCAAAAGGAATTGGTGCTTTATATATCCGGCGCGGGGTTCGGTTCCGTCCCTTCATGATTGGAGGACACCAAGAACGTGGACGTAGGGCCGGAACAGAGAATGTTCCAGCAATTATCGCCTTGGGCAAAGCTGCGGAACTGGAACTGTTACACTTAGAAGAAGCGACTGCAAGAGAAAGAAAGCTGCGCGATCGCCTCGAACAAACTTTACTCGCTAAAATCCCCGATTGTGTAGTTAACGGTGACGTTACGCAGAGATTGCCAAACACGACAAATATCGGCTTCAAGTACATCGAAGGTGAAGCAATCCTACTGTTATTGAACAAATACGGTATCTGTGCATCATCCGGTTCTGCTTGTACCTCCGGTTCTCTAGAACCCTCCCACGTCCTGCGGGCAATGGGCTTACCCTACACAACCTTGCACGGTTCTATTCGCTTCAGTCTTTGTCGCTACACCACAGAAGCCGAAATCGATCAAGTAATAGAGGTAATGCCCAGTATTGTAGAACGTCTACGCGCCCTCTCACCCTTCAAAAATGATGAAGCAGGTTGGTTGCAAGGACAAGAACAAGCACTAGCGCATCGTTAGGGACTGGGAAAAAATGGGAAAAGGTTAAAGGGTAAAGGGTAAAGGAATGATTTTTCCCCTTCCCCCTTCCCCATTACCCCTTCCACTCATAACTCATAACTCAGCACTCAGCACTTAATAATATGTGGGACTACACCGATAAAGTATTAGAACTGTTTTACGATCCCAAAAATCAGGGAGAAATTGAAGAAACGGGCGAAGTTGGAGTTAAGGTTGCAACGGGTGAAATCGGTAGCATTGCTTGCGGCGATGCTCTGAGATTGCACCTGAAAGTGGAAGTAGAATCTGATAAGATTCTAGATGCTCGCTTTCAAACCTTTGGTTGTACTAGTGCGATCGCATCTTCTAGTGCATTAACCGAAATGGTTAAAGGTTTAACCTTAGATGAAGCCCTGAAAGTGTCCAATAAAGACATTGCAGATTACCTGGGTGGTTTGCCAGAAGCAAAGATGCACTGCTCTGTCATGGGACAAGAAGCCCTAGAAGCCGCTATTTATAATTATCGTGGCATTCCTCTCGCTACCCACGATGATGACGATGAAGGCGCATTAATTTGCAGTTGCTTTGGCATCAGCGAGTCCAAAATTCGTCGCGTGATTCTAGAAAATCATCTCACGGATGCCGAGCAAGTAACAAATTATGTAAAAGCTGGTGGCGGATGCGGTTCCTGTCTGGCTAATATCGATGATATTATTAGATCAGTTCAACAGGAATACGCCTCACCTGCTCTCAACAATTACGGCGTACAAGTTGCCACAGAAATTGTTAATTCAAAGCAACGATCGCTAACAAACGTGCAAAAGATTGCTCTAATTCAAAAGGTTCTTGATGAAGAAGTCAGACCCGTACTCATTGCAGACGGGGGAGATGTAGAACTCTATGATGTAGAAGGCGATCGCGTTAAAGTTGTGCTGCAAGGCGCTTGCGGTTCCTGTTCTAGTAGTACAGCAACTCTGAAAATTGCGATCGAAGCCAGATTACAAGATCGTGTCAGCAAGAGCCTTGTAGTCGAAGCAGTTTAGGAATTGCTGTAGGACTTAACGTATTCTACAAATACGCTCTAATATGCATTCAGCCAGGAACAGAAAGTAGGATTTGAACCATATAATTGTCTCCACATCAATGCTTCAATCCTACCGACAACCGATAGCTAAATTAGCTATGACGGCTAACAGCATATAGGCAAAAACATTAAGCGCCTACTTGCAAATTTCATCATCCAACTCGCTTCAAAGGAACAGGATATGAGCACATTGTACGACAACATTGGTGGACAACCAGCTATTGAACAAGTAGTAGATGAACTCCACAAACGCATTGCCGCAGACAGCCTCCTCAGTCCCATTTTTGCTGGTACAGACATGGCGAAGCAACGCAATCATCTAGTTGCTTTCTTAGGTCAAATATTTGAAGGGCCAAAGCAATACGGCGGTCGTCCAATGGACAAAACCCACGCTGGAATGAACCTACAGCAACCACACTTCGATGCGATCGCCAAGCATCTCGGTGAAGCAATGGCTGTGCGTGGAGTGTCAGCAGAAAACACCAAAGCTGCACTAGATCGCGTCACCAATATGAAGGGCGCTATTTTGAACAAGTAATAGGACTTATGCATTGATTGTTGACAAATAACAACATCAAGTCCTATCGAATCTTGCAAGCTGAAACACATTATGACGTATTTGTAAATTGCGTAATTTTCTTTGTTCTTTGTCAAAACAAATGACAAAGGACAAAGGACAAACAACAAAAAGAAAAAAATTTTAACGAGGAAATAGATGTACCTACTGCCAATAATTTGGGCTGTGGAGCGATCGCCCCCAGCAGGCATTTATGCCAACGCTACCAACGATGCTCTACACGCGCTCACTACTGTCGCTCAACTGGCGTGAACGCAACTGACAAACGCACAGACCCACCAACCAACCAATTGCAGGGAAACAAGAACCATGACAGACGAAAACATTAGACAGATAGCTTTCTACGGTAAGGGCGGTATCGGTAAATCTACCACCTCCCAAAACACCTTAGCAGCTATGGCAGAAATGGGTCAACGCATCCTCATCGTCGGTTGCGACCCTAAAGCTGACTCCACCCGTTTGATGCTGCACAGCAAAGCTCAAACAACCGTTCTTCACCTCGCCGCAGAACGTGGTGCAGTAGAAGATATCGAACTCGAAGAAGTAATGCTAACCGGTTTCCGTAACGTTCGTTGCGTAGAATCTGGTGGTCCAGAACCCGGTGTAGGTTGCGCCGGTCGTGGTATCATCACCGCCATCAACTTCTTAGAAGAAAACGGTGCTTACCAAGACCTAGACTTCGTATCTTACGACGTATTAGGTGACGTTGTGTGCGGTGGTTTCGCAATGCCTATCCGTGAAGGTAAAGCACAAGAAATCTACATCGTGACATCAGGTGAAATGATGGCGATGTATGCTGCTAACAACATTGCTCGTGGTGTTCTTAAGTATGCTCACACTGGTGGCGTACGTTTGGGTGGTTTGATTTGTAACAGCCGTAACACAGACCGGGAAATCGAATTGATCGAAACCTTGGCAAAACGGTTGAACACCCAAATGATTCACTTCGTACCCCGTGACAACATCGTTCAACACGCAGAATTGCGCCGGATGACTGTTAACGAGTACGCACCAGAAAGCAACCAAGCTAACGAATACCGGACATTGGCTACCAAAATCATCGAAAACAAGAATCTAGCTATTCCTACACCCATCGAAATGGAAGAACTAGAAGAATTGTTGATTGAATTCGGTATTCTCGAAAGCGACGAAAATACCGCAATGTTGGTTGGTAAGAGTGCTGCTGAAGCTCCTGTAGTATAAATCGCTGCTAAGAAATAACGCTTTAGCACAAGGAAAAAGGAAAAAGGAAGAATCTCACATTTGACCTTTGACCTTTGACCTTTCCCTCTAATCTCCCCCCTAACCTTAGAGGGGACTCCTAGTCCCCCTATGCCCCGATCCTTACGAGTCACAGAGGCTAAATATGACACCTCCAGAAAATCAAAACATCATCGAAGAAAGAAAAGAACTAATTAAAGAAGTTCTAGACGCTTACCCCGATAAAGCTAAGAAAAAACGGGAAAAGCACTTAAGTGTATACGAAGAAGGTAAGTCCGATTGCGGCGTTAAGTCTAACATCAAATCCCTTCCTGGGGTAATGACCGCTCGTGGTTGTGCTTACGCCGGTTCTAAAGGTGTGGTTTGGGGCCCTATTAAGGACATGATCCACATCAGCCACGGGCCTGTAGGTTGCGGTTACTGGTCTTGGTCTGGTCGTCGTAACTACTACATCGGCACCACAGGTATTGATACCTTTGGTACCATGCACTTCACCTCTGACTTCCAAGAAAGAGATATCGTTTTTGGTGGTGACAAGAAACTTGTCAAACTCATCCAAGAACTAGATGTACTTTTCCCCCTCAACCGTGGTGTTTCCATTCAATCAGAATGTCCCATCGGTCTAATTGGGGATGACATCGAAGCAGTTGCTCGGAAGACATCGAAAGAAATTGGCAAGCCAGTTGTACCTGTGCGTTGCGAAGGCTTCCGGGGTGTTTCCCAATCTTTGGGACACCACATTGCTAACGACATGGTTCGTGACTGGGTTTTCACCAGATCCGACCAAGCGAAAAAAGACGGTACACTCAAGTTTGAAGGTACTCCTTATGATGTAGCCATCATTGGTGACTACAACATCGGTGGAGATGCTTGGGCTAGCCGCATCCTGTTAGAAGAAATCGGCTTGCGCGTAGTCGCTCAGTGGTCAGGTGATGGCACAATCAACGAAATGTTGATGACCCCCAATGTGAAGATGAACCTCATCCACTGTTACCGGTCGATGAACTACATCAGCCGTCACATGGAAGAAGCTTATGGTATACCCTGGTTGGAATACAACTTCTTCGGCCCCACCAAGATTGCTGAATCTTTACGGGAAATCGCTTCCAAGTTTGACGAAACAATCCAAGCAAACGCTGAGAAAGTTATCGCCAAGTATCAGCCAACAATGGATGCGGTAATTGCTAAGTACCGCCCCCGTTTGGATGGTAAGACTGTTGCCATCATGGTTGGTGGTCTACGTCCTCGCCACGTTGTCCCAGCCTTCCAAGATTTGGGCATGAAGATGATTGGTACAGGTTATGAGTTCGCTCATAATGACGATTACAAACGTACCACTCACTACATCGAAAACGGCACCATCGTTTATGACGACGTTACCGCTTACGAATTCGAGGAATTTATCAAAGCGCTGAAGCCTGATTTAGTAGCTTCTGGTGTGAAAGAGAAGTACGTCTTCCAAAAGATGGGTCTTCCTTTCCGTCAAATGCACTCTTGGGATTACTCCGAACCTAGCGATCGCTCCTCAACATCATATAATGTAAAGGTTTTTTCGCGGCGAGAGAAATAAAGAGTATATTTCTAGCCTAAATGCAAGTTGTAGGGTTATTTAGGAAGAATCTGTTTTGATGCTTTAGATAGTATAACTCTTATGGAGCCTAGTTTTTATATTTTGCTGGCATTTTACTCAAAGAAAAACTGTAAAATAAAAGACTATTTTAAATAACGATTTTTTAGATTAAAAATAGCTCTACAATTTATCATGCATAGAACTTTTCTTTGTACACCTTTGGTAAAGGCAAGCAGCAGAGACAAACCAAAGCCACCAGAATCTTAGCAGGAAAAGATCATAAGTTAATCTTGGTGTTCTTAAATCAGCAAAAGTTTGCTTAAAGCTGCTAACAAAAAAAATATAGATTGCAAAAATCGCAATAATTGGCAAAATCGACAACACAAGTATTCCAAAATCCCGAATAACTAAGGATTTAAAATTTGGCAGAATAAGCCATTGCGGTGGATTTGACCACAGAAGCTTGAGCAAAAGCGCATATACTCTTGTCAAAATCAAAAACCAGATAAGAGCTAACAGCAATGCAATAGTAGCAACGGCAAAGAAAAAAATCAGACCATTGTTACTTGCGTTACCTGTGAAGACTATAAGACCGCCTACAAGTGAGTAGCGCCAGAATTCAAACGCCAAAACTACGGTTGCACCGAAGTAGGCTGGTATTGCTAACCTAATAGCCATCATCCACGACTTTGAATAAGGTAGCCAACCAGGAAACCAACTTTTATTGCTCATAAACTAAATGTTGGTTTCAAGTTGCGGGTACAAGAATATCTGCTGAATAAAAGTCATTACAATAACTGCTCATCATTTATCGAAAAAATCGTAACTAATTTATGTGATAAGGTCAAAAAAATTATAAAAATAAGGTTAAGAGTGAACGCATTTTAAAATCATATAATGTAAGTTTTCTTAGCGGCGACAAAAAAATAATTATCGCCGCTACCAGTTAAATAACTTAACTAATTGATACAATCATAAGACTTTTTAACATTAATACAAATATCTCTTTTTTTGATCAGATTGCCAGAGACTTGCTCCATAAAATGTCCTCCTTCATAATGGCTTCCCTTTCCGTGGCTGTTTGTTCCCCCAGACCTATGGCTACCGGTGCGGTTAGCTGCGTATGACGGCGTTATAAAGACACAGAAAACAAATAGAAAAATAACACAGATAGCAAGAATTTTTTTCAGATGTTTGCTCATGATTATCAGTTATTTTGTTTATTCAACACCTCTTGTATAACTTTGCATTTTTTCTATAGCATCGGAACTTATACGGAAAGTCACTTAACTTAACCTTGCTCAAAGTCACGGTATATTTAGTTAGAAACTTAGTACCAACCGCACAGCAACGCTAAACATCTTGGCTAAACCACAGCCTGAAACCCTTGCTATCAGTTGGGCATTTTTAATTCACATAAGGCGTATATTATATGTGAGATGGAAAAGACGTAGACTGTTCTTGCGATGTCTGCGACAGGCTTCGCCTACGCCCTCACTCGACAATAAACTAGGCGATGTCTACGACGGGCTGCGCCTACGCATTAAACCGTCCAATCCTCAATTAACAATTCGGGTATCTTGCTGAAATTCCGATGATTGCGTGTTAATAAAACTAATTTACGGGATAGTGCGATCGCAGTAAAAGAAGTAGACTGTTGTAGCGATCACCTCGTTGCAGCACGATGTAAAGCTGTTCTAGACTTAGAAAGATGCTATGCAGTTATCACCATGAGCTATCACGATATTATTACAATTGAACCGGACAAGCGAGGTGGTAAGCCTTGTATTAGACGGATGCGAATCACCGTGTACGATGTTCTAGGCTGGTTAGCAGCTGGTATGTCTCATGGAGAGATATTAGACGACTTCCCTGAATTAACAGAAGAAGATATTAGGGCAAGTCTAGAGTTTGCTGCTGACCGTGAACATCGTTTAGTTGCCTCTCTACCAAACGTTACGCGAACGGCAGGTGGTATTTGAAGCTGCTTTTTGATCAAAATTTGAGTCGCAAGCTGGTAACTCAATTAGCAGACGTTTTCCCTGATTCCAGTCATGTTCAGCTTCATGGGCTGGAAGTGAAGACTGATACTGAAATATGGGAATTTGCTAAAACCAATGACTTTTGCATCGTAACTCAAGATGTAGACTTTGCCGAAAGAAGCCGTTTGTACGGTTCTCCACCTAAAGTTGTATGGCTACGTTGCGGAAATGCACCAACAAAACAAGTTGAATCTCTACTTCGTTCTGGAGTGGAGATAATTCAGGAGCTTTTGAATAATCCAAGTCTGCATTGCTTAGAATTGTACTAAAGCTTTGCGGGGGATTGTCTGTGAGATGCACAAGAAGTAAAGCGTCGTAGACATCGTAGTAAAAGAAGTAGACGTTGTAGCGATCGCTAGTTAAATAACATTTAGGTTACTTGCGATACTCAATCAGACAACAAGATAGCAAAGCCTTCTTGGGTAAAATGTTTATCGTGTGTCAGTACCTCTATGATCTCCAGTTGGCGCATAGTTTGCATAGAAATGCAATCTGTCAAGCTATAGCCTTTATCGAAGCGTTGAGAATAAAGAGCTAGACCAGCTAAAAAGGATTCGCGTGTTTGTGGAATAACTTGAACCCGATCATTTTGCAGAATGCTTTGTGCTAGTTGATATATTCCGCTTCGGGTATATCTACCAGCAGTGGAGAAATAATTTACAAACTCAGTTAGCACCTCATCGGTTGTAATCAGTTTTGTTTGCATCAGCGATTTGTGTATCTCTTGAGTGCGGACGTGCCACGCATCTCGTGGATTAGCAAGCGCTATCCAGTAAAACGTGTCTACAAAAACAGGATTCATGCTGATGTTTTAGGAGTTCCGTAAAGATACTGGTCGTGCTGCTCTGCGCTATCTGTGTGCAAGTTAACAAGTTCTTCAGGAGGAATACTCTGAGCAAATTGCTCGAACTCGTTGAAGAGATTTTGTAAGGAGTTATTTGCTTCAACAGGAGAAGCAATTACTTGAGTGCTATCTGCTTCTTGAATACTATCTTGATTAGAATCTTGGAAGCTAGGTTGCGCCTTTACAGACTGCAAAATGTACAAAATTGCTTCTAGCAGTTCCTCTGGTGCTTGCTCAATTTCTCGAAGAAGTTGCTCTTTCGCTGTCATTGCTGATACCCTCAAGCAAATACCTTAAATCTTACTATTAAGTTTAACTTTTATCACTCTGACCTCATAAAAAAACACTGCATATTTAGGGATTTTATAACTGCGATGTCTACGACGAGCTACGCCTACGCCCTCACTCAGCAATAAACTAGGCGATGTCTACGAATTTGAAGCACATAACAATTAGATGTATGGCTTCAAATAGCAACGCTCACGCCGACTCAAATGATCGGCTAGTTCAGTGAGCCTATTTTGTATATCGTTTGGTAAACTGTCAAACTGATTTGGAAACTCCATTAGAGTCAGAAATCGCTTGCATAGCTTCATACTTTGACGGCACTCATATTTGATTTCTTTGACTTCAACTAATGTTTCAAAAGTTAATGATTCACTTAAACTTAGTGTACTTATGTAAAGGGCAAAAAACGCAGCCTGCAAAGTGTTTGAGGCTTGCCAATAGGAATAATGTATGTTATCATCCTCTCGATAATTGCCAGAAGCAACCATATTAGGGTGAGTATGCTCACTCAGGAATGGAAACATGATTGTATGAACTGCTCGATCGTACTTATACTTACTTCGAGAAACTAAAGTTGATATACCTACACAATAGGGTAAAGTTTCGCCAGTTTCAGTATCTATAACTTGATGTGATAACTTTCGTCCTTTTTGAGAAACTGGATGCTGTAAGCGCCCTGTATAAAGACCAATTTTCTTATGCACAAAATCGTCTATATTCTCTGGATTTTGGATCACATATATGATGTGCAGATAGTTTTCATAGACGCTACGTAATAAGCTCATCGCATCTTCAGGTAGTTGATTCTCAAAGAGAATTGATACAGCCATCAAGCTTTTACATGCTTTGGTAAAACAGTAAAATACATAATCATGTACAACATACTCTTGAGAAAAATTATTGTCCATAATTGCGTCAACTGTGCCATATTCAAAAACAATACTTTGACAAAGATTAATTTGTTCATTGAGCCTTCGTTTGAAAGCTGTTAATAATCTGAGTAGTGCTGTTTTTTTACGTATATTTGACGAGTCTGTGTCAGTCGTTAGGTCTAACTTAAAAAGTGCTGCGACAAGAATTTATTATCAAAATTCGGCTTCTCCACAGGAGTAGGTGTCTATGTAACGCCCATAGATAAAATTGCACATACCTTTCGACTTCTCCCTATATTCAATTATTAGCGAGAAGCTGCAACACAACAGTGATGTTGCTTAATACACTTGAGGGACAAAAAACTGCTCATTGCGGGGGGCGCGAACATAATCTTCAGCCACAGGTCTAGACGGAAGCTCTAAGGGAGGAGGCGTCATATCTTCGTAAGGAACTTTGCTCAACAAATGATGAATGCAGTTGAGCCGCGCCCGTCTTTTATCATCTGCTTCAATGGTAAACCAGGGGGCTTCTGGAATATTTGTGTAAGCAAACATGGTATCTTTGGCTTTGGAATATTCTACCCAGCGATCGCGTGATTCCAAATCCATTGGGCTAAGTTTCCATCGCCTTGCTGGATCGTGACTGCGAGAAAGAAAGCGTTTTTCTTGTTCTTCATCGCTGACGGAGAACCAGTACTTAATTAAAACAATGCCCGATCGCACTAGCATTCGTTCAAATTCTGGGCAAGATTGCATGAATTCTTGATATTCTGCTTCGGTACAAAAACCCATCACCCGTTCAACTCCGGCTCGGTTGTACCAACTGCGATCGAACAAGATAATTTCGCCTGCTGTGGGAAGATGTTGCACGTAGCGCTGAAAATACCACTGAGTTTTCTCACGATCAGAGGGGGTTCCTAGAGCAACTACACGACAGCCACGAGGATTAAGTGGATCGGCAATGCGTTTAATTACTCCTCCTTTGCCGGCAGCATCACGCCCTTCAAAGATGACGACAACCCGATAGCCAGTGTGCTTAATCCAGTATTGCATTTTGACTAGCTCAATCTGGAGTTGCTTTAGTTCAGTTTCAAAAGTCTTTTTGGGAATTTTTTTGGCAAAAGCTTCAGTACTACCATCAAAAATCCGTTGGGATTTTTTAGCTTTTTTCTTGTCTTTTGCCTTTAGTAGGTTTTCTATTAAGCCTGTAGCTGGTTGAGCTAGATCATTCATTATTTTGCTGGGTTTCAACTTCATTAATTGACATTGCAGTGACTCCATGCCATTGAATCGGCATAATTAGAGCTTATCTACCAAGTATATATTTTAATTAATGGTTCTGAGTGTAAATATATATAGATGCTCTGATATATAAGAACCAGTCCTAGACATCACCCTAACTCGCTAGACTAAATGTGGAGTTGTAAAGTAATTAGAAATTATGCCTTATAGTCAGTTTACAAATATCAGTAAAGTTAAAGAAGCTTTCGGCTTAAAAACGCAAGAAGGTGGGAGATTCATTCCTGTCACTGAGCCTATTAAAGCATCTGCTACACTCACGGCATATCTTGGAGAAAGTCTGTCACTAGCTTCTTCAGCAAGTGAAAAAGCGCGTTCTGAAGGAATTATTTACCCAGTATTATTAGAAGTTAGACGGATATTAAATCGGCAAATTAGCTTATTTTCTGGAGAAGATTTTACAGTTGATGAATCAGTTGGGCTTAATGGAATGTGTGATTTCCTTTTGAGCCGATCGCCGGAAGTGCTAGAAATTGAAGCTCCTGCAATTGTAATTGTGGAAGCAAAAAAAGCTGATTTAAGAACTGGTTTTGGACAATGTATTGCAGAGATGGTTGCTGCACAGCGATTCAACGCTGCAAAAAATCATCCAGTTTCCGTAATATATGGTTCTATTAGCAGTGGTACGCAATGGCGATTTCTGAAACTTGAGGAAAATATTGTCACTATCGATCTGATGGATTATCCCCTCCCACCTGTGGAAGAAATTCTAGGAATTTTAGTTTGGATGGTTCAGAGCATTGGGGATATTTGAAATAGCCATGCGATGCTTAACATCATCATAATACTGCGATCACTAACATCTTGAGGTAGTTTAGTTATGGGTTTTTATGCCGCGTTGCTAAAACATTTGAGTTACGTTCCCTCATATCGCTTTTAGTCTAAACTCCAGTCATTAAACAGAGGGAGAAAAGATATTCTTTTTTCCTCCACTGCTCTCTTTGGTGAGTATTTACCCCGATCGCTACGGATTCATCCGAATCAAGTCTGTTAAAATACTATCCAAACTACCGTTCACTTGAATCCGATCAATCTTTTCTGCAATCCGCTCTAATACTTCCAGTTCCTTCAGACGCAATGCAACGGGGTTATCCTCCATCACTTTGGCAGTGTTTAGCATACTGCGAGTAGCAGCCGTTTCTTCTCTACGTCTGACTACATTGGCTTGAGCGGCTTTTTCTGCCTCGACTACCTTACTCAAGATAGTCTTAATCTCACCAGGTAAAATAATATCTTTGACACCTACAGAATCTACTTCAATTCCATAGTCTGCGGCTTTTTGGCGAATATATTCAGAGATGCTTCTATCAATTGCACCTTTATCCTCTAATAAAGCGTCTAAGTTGCGTTCGCCAACTGCACCACGCAAAGCAAACTGTAATTCTTTGTATAAGAACCCGGAAATATCTGATAACCCGTTTTTTGCCCTCAATGGGTCTTGGATGCGGAAGCCAGCCGTCAAATTTAACCGCAGAGGTACTTTATCTTTAGAGAGGATGTCTTGACCGGATACTTCCATATTTTGTAGTCGCAGGTCGATGGTTTCGGTTTGAAAAGAGCGGCCAAATAACCACCAAGCATGTACCCCTGGCGATCGCAATCCTTGAAACTCTTGATTAATGTATACTAGACCAACGTGCTGGGCGGGAACTTGGCAAATATGCAAACAGTTACGACTGAGCAATTTCACTTCTGTTGAACCTTCAACCAATTCAGCCACTAAGCTAGGCTGTAACTGAGCATCCGCGCTGATGTCAAGAATTTCCACTGCAACACCCTGCCAAAATAACTTGCGGCTGGTGGGTGGCAAAATAGAAATCACTTTACCTCGATATCGCACAATTGCAACTTGCGAAGACAGTAATTGCACGGTTTCACAGTAGGCAGCAATAAAATCAGGGTGTTTTTCAATGAGTACATCTTCGAGAGGAAAATCTGGGTTAGGGATAATCCGGCTGAGAGTCCTGACTGTTACATCTCTATTTACCGACCAAAAAGCATACTCTCCTGGTTCTAGAGGTCGCACAAAATTATTTTGCAGATATAGTAAACCAATCTCATACTCTGAGATTTGAAACTTTTTGAGTCCATTCAACGTAACTGAGCGCAATTCCTGCACAAAGGAAGCAGGCAATTCTAAACTTTCTTCCAAATTGAAAAGATAAGATTCTACCTGAATAAAACCACGCCAAAAAGCTATCAATTGATTTGGTGCAACGCTTACCCAATTCTGACCGTAGCGGACTAAAGCAACTTGGTTAAATGCGGTTCTGATAATCAATAAATGTTGTTGCAGTTCAGTCTGATGATTTCGCAACAACAGTTCTAGGTTTTCAATCTGAGCTTGTGGCTGGTTGAGGTCATAGGCTTTAACTTGCCAATGCCGACCAAAATAAGTATGTGTACCGGGCTGCAAAATTTTCTTAAAGTCACTGCGATGATATAAGATGCCGATTTCGTTAGGTTTGATATAAAATGTTTCCCACATAGTAATTTGCATAGATAATTTAACCGATACATTAGGTAAGCTATGCGATGCCTGCGGTGTTCTCGTTGCGATCGCAACTAGCTAAAAAGATTTGCTCAAGACATTTATAACCTTCCTTGAACTCAAATACCACCTATTTTCTTACAGCTTCAGTACTAGAGTTCTTGGAGTTTGCAACCTTGTGGAAAAAGGCTAAAGGATTTATTTTAACTATTTGTACTACTATAATACTACAAAATATTTTTTAACTCTGCAAGTGCAAGTGTTTACAGTTTAGGTGTGGGCAAAAACTTCTCCAAAGCTGGATTAAGATTGCTGTTACTATTCTCAGACTGCTCAATGGCAATCTAGAAAAAAGAACCGCGCTCAAATATACCGTTCAATTTACCAATCTAGAATCCTGAAGGAAAACTAGATGTAGAAAACGAAGGGACATACTCAAGTTAGGGAGAAATGCAGTTGCGCTTACTCCTTGACTGTGGCTGTCGGTCATCGCCCTTACGAGTGATGACCGACAGCAAAACACTTGCACCGCAGAGTTGAGAAAATGAGGGGTCTCGAATCTGTTGAGATTCGTACCATATTGGCTACTGTGACAGAGTAGTGTCTTTTAACCCGGACAGGGTTTTGGGTGAAAGTATAGGAATCGAACCTACAACACATCGATTATGAGTCGATTGCTCTACCAGTGAGCTAACTTCCTGGAGTTTGATACAGGAGTCGAACCTGTGACCCTTCGATTATGAGTCGATCGCTCTACCAACTGAGCTAATCAAACGATGGTATAGTTTAAAGGACTCGGCGGTATACGCTTATGCAAAAGCTTGGCGCACCAGTTAGGCATATAGAACCTAAACCATAGCTTTGTAACTTTGTTACTATCCCGCTCCAAATTTAGCATATTGGAAATTGTAGGTGTAGCCTTAAATATTGTCTGACTTAAGTCGCAACATGTCGCGCATAAAAATCACCAGTCTTAGATAAGTTTGATGAAATTCCTTTTCGCTGTTGAACTGGTGACTTTCATAAAAAACATTGTTACCAGTTGATATTTCAAGAATATCCATCTCACAAGCTCCTGACTCCGAAACCGTTACTCTACCGAGATGTAATAAACTCTCAAAGTCAAGACACATAGCTGGATTATCACTAGATTTACAGTAAGTGAGTGTATATTTCAGGCGATAAGCAGCGAAACGCGATCTTAATCCTGATTGAAATCGATCAAAACCTCGTTCTGAAATTAGCTGTGTTAGTGGATTTAGACTCATTCCTTATATTGAAAGCGAGAGTATTATTAATTTGCCCCAACTCCGCAAAAAATAAGTAGCTCAAAGTCTACGATGAGCTACGCGCCTCAATTTGATAGATGCTGACGATTCCTTGTTGTAGCTCAGTCTGGGAAAGCCAGACCAGTCATAGGGTCACGGATATACAACCCTAATGTCAGACTACGCATTGCTTCATCCCAAACGGGTATTAGTTGTTCTGCTTGATCTGCCCAATAATCGAATGTAATCAAGCATTGAACATTCGATCCCAAACCAATGCAAGTCCGTGAAAAAGCTTCCCGTGGTTCTTCCTGAGTATCAATGAACTTTATCTCTGTCCAGACAATTCTGGCGGTTTGGCGCTTGATGGTAACAATTTCTCCCCTAGCAATGACGTTGCGACTGTCGTCTTCCATGATTTTCTTCAACGTGGACTTTAGGGGAAACTGGCTCCAGTCATTGGGTGGTAGGCGATTGAAAGATACTTCTAGGCAGCAATCATCGTTAGGTGGTTTTTTATCGAGAAACTTGAAAGATTTTTCTTGTGGCTCTAAAACCCAATCCTGAGGAACATTCAAGCGAACAGCGCCTCTATCTGCTACAAAGATTTTGTAGCCTGATGGAGATTCCCAGCGATGGTCAGGTTTTAGTTCAAGCGTTTCTTTAATCCACTGGAGATTGCTTTTTTTACGCTTTGCCATAGTGTTTCTGCATTTTCTGCTGAAGAGGGCGTCACCGATAACGGTAGCGAGTCCAGCGAGCGTCCGCAGGAGCGTTACAGCCCGTCGTAGACACTGCCTTTTTTGTTAATGTTATCAAATTGCTAGGATTTTGAATAACTCTTATATTAAATAAAATTTTAAAAATTTTATATCAAGAAATTTAAGGTAACTGTAACGTTGTGATTAAACTTTCAGCTTTTAACATTAAAATCTTAGCAGCAGTGTTCATGGTTATGGATCATGTATGCTATTCGCTAATGCCAGAGTTCGTCATCTTGCACTTTATTGGGCGATTGAGCTTTCCCCTTTTTGCATGGCTTTTAGCTAAAGGCGAAAAACACACCCGAAATGTATACCGCTATGGGGGCAGACTATTAATTACAGCGATTATATCTCAGCCAATCTATAGTTTTGTCTTTCAGAGGTCATCATTTAATATTCTTTACACGCTTGTTCTTGGACTTGTGATGTTGCGCTTAATAAGGCGTTACCCGCAATTATGGCAGCAATTAATAATTATTGGATTGTGTGCAGTAGTTGCCGAGAACTTGGGCTTTTCCTATGGAGCTTATGGGATTGGAGTAATTTTTTTGATGTCCCTTACAGACAAACTAAAGCCCAGAATATGGTTGCTCTACTGGTGCATCTTGCACTTTTTTAGTTTAGTAATACTATCTATGCTTAATATATTTCAAGGTTGGGCAATTTTCGCAGGTTTCATTGTTTTTCAATTCAATGGTAAACCAGGTTCACGAGCTAGATGGTTCTATGTTTTTTATCCGGCTCATTTAATAATTTTAGCTACAATAAATTATTTAATTCATTCCAGGTAGAATTGAAAATTTTATCAGCTATGTCTACAAAGGTTTACATCTAATCTCACTTTGTTAATATTATCAGATTTTTTATTCCTTTGGACAAGTATCAGATACATCATTTATTACAATACGCTTGGGTTAAGACTAAAAACTAAAACTGGCGTAGGTTGGGTTGAGGAACGTAGCAAGATCCCACAGGGTAACCCAACATTATCAAGACTTTGTTGGGTTTCGCTACCGCTCAACCCAACCTACAGCTAGAGATAAATCTACTGCAACACATACAGCAATTAAAAAAACTAATTTAAGCAATTAGTAAATTCTATTTTTATTACCGAAAAACTTAAAAGCTTAGATATATCTATATAGATAGATGCTATATAGTTAAATACCTTCCTTTAGGAGGTTAGATTTTTCAGGAAAATACTTTTACTAAACTATAAATTTAAAAAAAATAGTAGATATACATTTCATTCAATGATATTCATCAAATAAATTTTATAAATCTTAGTCTTTTGTTAACGTTTACCAACTATGATGTCAGAGTAGTGAATGATAATAATTCGGATTTGGATATCTAGGAATAATTGTGTCATTGAGGAAAAATACCCTAGATTTATCCCCCTAGCTGCAAAATGTAGCCAAAACCAACCACTCATTAGGTAAATCTTTAAGGTAATAAGCATGACTTATAGTATCGAATCTGCACGCAATATTTTCTCTAGCACTCAAGTGGCAGATGCTGTTCCAGCCACTACAGCAATGTTTGCTAAACTCAACATTGACGATCAACTGGCATTTCTCTGGTATGCCTACGCTGAACTAGGTCGGACAATTACTCCAGCTGCTCCTGGAAAAGCAAATCTGCAATTAATGGAAGGTATATTCAACGACATTAAGCAGATGTCTCATGAAGAACAAACGCAGTTAATGAGAGATTTAGCAAGTAATGCTGACACTCCCATCAGCCGTTCTTATGCATACTTTGGTGTCAATGCTAAATTGGGATTTTGGTGGCAGTTAGGAGAGTGGATGAAACAGGGTATCGTCGCTCCTATGCCAGCTGGCTATCAAATGTCAGCTGAAGTTAAAGCAGTGCTAGAAGCTGTTCAGAAAATCGATCAGAGTCAGCAAATTACTGTACTACGCAATACTGTAGTAGATATGGGATTCGATCCGTCTCTGGCTGATAGCAAACAAGCAGAAGTCATAAACTTTAAGTTTCCACGTGCATCACTAAGTCCCCAATTTACTATTGAGGGAGTTACAGAACCAACAGTGGTAAAATACATTGAAGCCATGAATGCAGATAACTTTGAAGCTGCTGTTGCTTTATTTGCTAACAATGGTGCGCTGCAACCACCCTTCCAAAAACCAATTGTTGGTCGAGAAGCAATCACTGCCTACCTAAGAGATGAGGGACAAGGGTTAGTGATGAAGCCAACTAAAGGCGTTTCGGAAACTATAGAAGATGGTTACACACAGCATAAAGTTACTGGTACGGTCGAAACTCCTTGGTTTGGAGGTAATGTTGGGATGAACATTGCTTGGCGATTTTTACTCGATCCTCAAGGTCAAATTTACTTTGTGGCTATTGATTTACTTGCTTCTCCCAAAGAACTGCTTAACCTAACTCGCAAGTAAAATTTCTTTGTTTTAATACAAAAGCAATTGTGCTTGTCTAAGATGATGTTTTAAAAGGGTCTTTTGCTGTCATAGTTAGCAAAACAAAGCATTTTAGTACATAGCTAAAACCTTAACTTAGCATTGTACTTTACCCAGGGAGAACTGCAAAATTATAACTTTCGGAACTTTTAAAACATCTTCTAAACGCCATAACGATCATCAAATAAAATCTAAATTAAAGCTCGGTTCACTTAGAATCGAGCTTCAGTCAAATTTAGGTAAACTATTGTAAGTTGGCTGTTTACTCAAATAAACTTAAACCACGTCCCCCAATTCAAAGGCTGGAGTAGAAACGCGGATAATCGACGATATTAACCTTTTGGTAAATAGGGTATGCTTCCTGCAACATCAGTGTCGTCAATTATATGAAATCTGCTGATACTACCATCCTGACGAGCTTTACGATATTTTGCATAGGCTGGATCGTTAACAAACGCTTCCACTGCCTCCATAGAAGGAAATTCTATCAAGGCAACTAACGTTGTTTTTAATCCCTCGCCTTCAATAGTCGTAATATTGCCACTGCGGGAAAGGTATTTTCCTCCATGATTATGTACAATATCGTGAACATTTGCTGCATAGTCCGGAATCCAGGCATCATCAGTAACTTTAACGTCTGCGATTAAATATACAGCCATGATGGTTCTCCTTTAATTAGCTGACTATATTTGCTGAGAATTCTTTCAAGACAATAACTCTATCAACAAAAATGTATAGATTTAATTTCTTGGTATTAATAACTTTTGTTGCAGCTATTTTTTCAGTTTCAAAAGTTGCTAAATGACGTTTGAGAGTTGTTTCATTTAGCATGATTTTCTTTTTGCCTTCTGTTTGTTCCAAAGGAAGCGACACCATTAAGCAAAAAATGACACATTCATACTGACAGCATACTTATACAATTCTAGCACTAAAACAAACGCTCTTCTGCGATTTATACGATGGTCACTGCGATGCCCTGAGCTTGTCTTTGTAACACTTTGTGGAAGCAAGCTATGTGGAGCGTCTGTCTGCGACACGCTGCGCGTTTGCGTAGCATCCCGCAGGGAACGTAGA
>NZ_JAYGHD010000344.1:0-22848 GCF_034932245.1 Nostoc sp. UHCC 0251 | reverse complement strand
TCAATTTTCCTTTCTACCATTTTTTTGTAACCAAATCATATTCCGGACGTGTCTAGTTAACCTAATTACGAATTACGAATTACGAATTACGAATTAGTATTAGCTTCCTCCTACATTCATTGCTGTTAAAAAAGCCTTCTGGCTCACATCTCTGTAAACTGTATTCAAAGACTTCATTACCACATCGCTCGAAGTTGAATTTACTGCATTTTCCTCTTCCTTCGCTAGGGGGATTGCTCCTAATACATCTAATACCATCTCGCTGGTAGACGGCGCAATCACTACCAAGGATGACTCTAGTGGCTCATTGTATTGCCAGAAAGAATCAATTTTTACGGAGTATTTGTTATTAGGAATTGACTGTTGAATATCGGGCGTTTCTGTGGTATTGGGTTGAATCTTGGCACTACGTAATTGACGTAAATCGCTGATAATTTGCTCTTTGGTGCGTCCGCGCAATTGAAATAGTACAAAGGGGTCTTCACTGAAGCGATCGCCTAACTGATAGTACAGGGCACCAATGTGTTTACAGGGATTTGCTTTATCAGGACAAGAGCATTTACTCTGGACATCACCAAGGGTAAATGGAAATATCGAAAGGCCATTAGCCGTGAACACTTCTTCTATATTTTGTGGCATTTCTCCTGCTAGTAATTTGGCAGCAAAAATTGCTTTTTGGGACATGCTTTCAATTACATAACCCCATTGTTCATCGGTAAATGGTTCAAGGGAAAGAGAAACTTTATAAGGTTCTACTTCACTACCTTGCACTCTAGCTAATACTTTTGCACCTTTAAATTCGATACTCAAAACATTCCCTTGACGAGCATAATTTCTTGCACGCTCTAAACGCTTTTTAAAACGATAGGAATCTAGCAAATCTAGCCATTGTTGTGACCACCATTCTCGACTTGCTTGTAATGTGTAATTAGTCATAATAAATTTAAAATTATAGAATAAATGGGTTGATATCGTTTTGTGACAGTTACCTCAGACTCTAGCATTTATGGTTGGGAGCATATCAGTTTCGCAAAGATACGGCTACAGATTGGAAGCCTGAGACTACATATAGACGTAAAACCTTGAATTAATTACGAATTACGTTAGCGTAGCGGTAGCGAGTCCGCGAGCGTCATTACGAATTACGAATTATTCCATCTCTGCCTTGCGCCGCAACCGCTCAACTAATTGGCGCGTCCAATCCAAGCCCTGATCGCGCAGACGCTCTTGGATATCCAGGGCAGACTGTGCTAATAGTAGCGCCTCTGCATAACGCCCCTCCTTCTCCAGAACTTGCGCCAGCCCTGCTTTAGCGTCAGCCACCAAGTCTTGCCGTCCCACTTCCTGCGCCAGGGCTAGCTCACGCTCGTACCAGGGGCGGGCTTCTGAAGGCCGATCGCGGTTAAGGGCTAGAAGTCCCAAGTTGCCGCAATAAATTGCTTGTCTTTCTTTATTTCCCAGTTTTTCTTCTATCGCCAATGCTTGCTTGTAGTAGGATTCAGCCCGATCATAATGTCCCTGCGATCGCGCAACTTCACCCAGATCGTTGAGGGCGATCGCTTCACGTTCTTCGTCTTCCAACTCTCGGTGAATTGCTAATCTCTCCTGGAACAGCCGCTCCGCCTCTGCCCAGTCCTTGCGTTGATCTGCAATCACTCCTTGCATACCGATTGTTACAGCCTTTTCGAGACGACTACCGCCCCGCTCCATCGCCTCCGCCATCTGAGCCGCCCAACTTGCTGCCCTATCAGTATCGGCGCGATTGTAGTAAATCCAGGCAACATTATAGGCACCCCAACCAGCATCGCTCCACTGACCGAGCGCCTTTCCTGCCTGATATCGCCATTCACCCAAGCGCACCATCTCATCCCAGTAGCCGCGAAACCAGAGGAAGTTATTCAAAGCGGTTTCCAAATCGATGAGCATCTGGGCAGCCTGTCGGTCTTTCAAAGCACTGGGGATACCTGCCATCTCCCGCAGGGTTGTTGCCACACCCTCTAGATTCTGCCACTCGGCTTCCAACTTGTCATGGGTTTTGTAGGCATCTTTGCCATAACCCCCGTTCTTCTGGGCAAAGTCTACCCAGTAACGCAGGACTTTGCGTTGGGCAGTAGAGTCAAACCACTTCTGGGCATAGCCTAACCAGTAGTTCAGAACTTTTGGAATAAAAGAGTCAAATCGATTTTCACCCGCTAGCGGCTGCGTCCCTATAGTAATAGTATCTGTCCCAACCATAGCTGCTCGAATATAAGAGCGGGTGAGGGGGTGCAGTCCAAACCGTTCCCCATCCAAGTCATTTACCAAAGATAGAGTGACTAACCGCTCTAAAGAAACTTGGATTTCAGTAAGGACTAAATCTGTAGCATCTACTAGTGCTGCTTTTGTTCCTGGTGTCTGGAATACAGCTAAGGCAGACAGCACTGTGCGATCATTTTTAGAGAGAGTTTTGGCAGCATCGGCAAACAGAAACCCGTAGAGATCCTCAGATTTGGCGGCATTCCGCAACCGCTCTAGGGCAACACTGATGGAGTAGCCTTTGTGTGCCACCTGTCCCAATGTCCAATCCAGCGCTAGGGGATTACCACCAGATGCTTCACATAAAGCGGTCAATATCTCTGGCTTTGTGGCGTTTAGTTCCTGGGCTAGACGGGGGTGCGATCTTCCCTTCGCCTGCATTAATTCCAGAGCTTCTGCCTCTAAGAGACGATCTAAGCGGATGGTGATGGCGCTTTCCCCAGTGCGGCGGCGGCTGGTGATGATGGCTTTGTTGGGGGTGGGCAGTTTCCGCAAAAACTCGGCAATCATATCGCCTTCTTCTGTATTCAGAGTTTCCAAGTTGTCCCAAATTAATAGGGTGCGCCGTCCCCGCAGAGCATCGAGAAGGGCGCGGCGGCGTTCTGTGGCATCAGTCATTTTCACAATATCTGTCTGTCCCAACCTCTTGGCAAATTCCCGGCAGAAGCTATCGAGAGAAGACAGGGCGAGGGTTTCTTCTCGCACTCCTTCAGCTGAGAGCCGGGTAGTCTTGGCAGAAACAAACAGGTAGGCATCAAACAAGGCTTGCTTACGGGCTAGGTGTGCTACCTCCAGCGCTAACGCCGTTTTGCCCATACCACCAATACCATCGATCGTCACACCCCAACCGCGCTCTTCTGGTGAAAGTGCTTCCAAACAACGGGCGATTTCTTGTTTGCGTCCCACAAACACATCGTTATAGCGGGGCAGGTTATCGGGCAGGCTTTCTGGGCGTTGTCCCTGTAACTGGCTTAATCGCGCCTCTAGACTAGTGACTTCTTTTTGTTTTTCCTCCAGTTCGATCTGCAAATCCACTGGAACTCGAATCCCATAACTAGCTTTTTCCTCCTCTAATATCTGGAGGGCGCGACGAGCGCGATTGAGAGTTCGCTGTAGTGCTTCTTGATTATCCATAGGATTTGATAAAAAGAAATCTCAGGATTTGCAGTTGAAAAAAGGCAAAGGGCAGGAGGAGCAACAATATATCCACTTTTCCCAAATCATTGAGGGCGATCGCCTTTAGCAGACGCTGCGTACATTCGCTCTTAGCTTACTCATCTAAACTTTCTGCGATCGCTTTGAGCAGTGCCTCAAAATCTGATTGTATATGAATCTCTTCCGTCAGAGCATTCATATCCTTCAGCAGGTTTATGAGATTAGCAAACATATTACGAATTTCAGTATATAGGTCAATTTCTTCTCTAAATCCCTGTAAATAAGCAGCGCTAACTGTTTTTATAGCGTCATTTAAATCTTGAATTTGCTTTTCCCAATACTCAACATATTTAATTCTTTCAATAGGTTTATAAATTTGTGCATCTGCTAAAACTATGGGAAAAATTCTATGATAAAGTTTTCCATTTTTGGCAATTTCAACTAATTCATACATGCAATTTTCAGACTTCAAATATTGGTCGCTGATTATCACAATTATGCATTTGCCACGACTCAATCGCTGCATGAATTCTTGAAATCGTCCTTTGTAGCCAATTGCATTTTTATCCCGAATGATTGTAATGCCTTTTGCCTGAAATGCTTTCTCAAGTTGTTGTAAAAATGTTTTGCTGTGATTATCTCGCCAAGTGTAGGAGATAAAAACTTCCTTTTGCTTGCTTTCTGACTCTACTTTACCAATGCTGTTTTTAAGATGACTCAATCGCGCCTCTAGGCTAGCGACTTCTTTTTGTTTTTCCTCCAGTTCGATTTGCAAATCTACTGGAACTCGAATACCAAAACCAGCTTTTTGTTCTTCTAATATTTGGAGGGCGCGACGGGCGCGGTTGAGAGTTCTCTGTAGTGCTTCTCGATCGTCCATAGAGTTAAATCAAAAATAAATTTAAGAGGCTTTTAAATAGAAAAATTCAATAGATACCTTGCAAAGGTATCAATTTTTAACTATTTATTTATGCCTCTACGTGAGTTAAAAAAATATTGATTCAAGAAGTCTAATTCATACGAAATTATTCTGCATCATCATCAATTACTGCACTACGATCAAGTATTAATAAGTTGCGAAGTTGGTCTGTATCCAGTTCAGTCAACCATTCTTCACCAGCACCTACAACTTGTTCAGCTAGTTGTTTCTTACTTTCGATCATGTCATGAATTTTTTCTTCTAAAGTGCCTGTACAAACAAATTTATGTACTTGCACATTCCGGGTTTGACCAATCCGAAATACTCTATCTGTGGCTTGATTTTCCACGGCTGGATTCCACCATCTATCAAAGTGGAATACATGATTTGCTCGTGTTAAATTCAGTCCGACACCACCCGCTTTCAGAGAAAGAATCATAATCGGTGGTCCTTGAGGATCGTGTTGGAAACGGTCGATCATTTCCTCCCGTTGTTTTTTACTGGTGCTGCCATATAAAAAGAATATTTCTCGCCCAAGCTGTTTTTCTAAATAGGGTTTAAGTAATTTACCCCACTCAGCAAATTGTGTGAATATTAGAGCGCGATCGCTTTCTGCTAAAACTTCTTCTAACATTTCTTCTAGCCGCAGAAGTTTGGCTGAATTATGTTGCTCTAATGTCGCTTGTTTCAAATATTGGGCTGGGTGATTGCAGATTTGCTTGAGTTTGATTAGTAAAGCCAAAATCATCCCCCGACGTTGCAATCCTTCAGCAGATTCTATCTCTACTAAAGATTGTTCTACAATTTGTTGATAAAGCGCAGCTTGTTCACCAGTCAGACCGCAAAATACGGTCATTTCTTGCTTATCTGGTAAATCTTGAATAATGTCGCGATCGCTTTTCAATCGCCGCAGTATAAATGGTTGAACTAATGAACGTAATTGAGTCAAAGAAGCCGTATCACCATACTTTTCGATTGGCATAGCAAATCGGCGCTGGAAAAATTGCTTATTGCCTAAATAGCCAGGATTGAGAAAATCCAAAATAGACCAGAGTTCTTGCAGTCTATTTTCTACTGGTGTCCCCGTCAATGCAATACGAAATGTCGCTTCTAATTCTCGCACTGCTTTTGACTGCTTCGCCTCTGGGTTTTTCACATTCTGGGCTTCGTCTAAAACAATTATCTGCCAAGATACACTTTGCAATGACTTGATATCTCGATGAAGAAGTGAGTAGCTGGTAACGATTAAATCGTGCTTTTTCACAGCTTCTAAAAACGCTTTACCTTTTGGGCGTTTGTCACCGTGATATTGCAAAATTTTCAGGCTGGGTGCAAATTTATTTACTTCCCTTTCCCAGTTACCTAAAACTGAAGTTGGACAAACTAACAGTGTTGGATTTTCTAGCGCATCCTGTTCTTTAAGATGTAGCAAAAAAGCGATGAACTGCACGGTTTTACCGAGTCCCATGTCGTCTGCGAGACACGCACCTAAGCCCCAACGTTCCAAGAAGGATAGCCAAGCAGCACCACGTTCTTGATAAGGCCGCAACTGTCCTTTAAAAGCTGCTGGTGTGGGCAAAGGTGCGATCGCTTGATTATTGTTTAGCGCCCCAATTAACTCTTGCAACGCCCCAGATGCCTCAAAGCTAACCACTGGTAATTTTTCAATTACCTGGGTATCCCCTGTACTGAAACGCAAGGCATCTTCCAAGGAAAGGGCCATTTGATCTTTGCGAGTGGTAAAAAATGTTTGGGCTGTTTTGATGTCTTGGGGGCGCAATTCCACCCACTCGCCGTTAATTTCCACAAGTGGACTATTTAAAGCCACCAGTTTATCAAACTCAGCTTTAGAAATAGTTTGTCCGCCAATTGCCAATTGCCATTGGAAATTTAGCAAACTTTGCAACCCCAAACGTCCCTGCTTTTTCTTTGGGGTTTCGGCTGAAATTTTCAAACCCAAACGATTCGCCCATCCTTCGCGGTTCGCCAAACTGGGAGGCAAAATTACTCCCAAACCACTGTCTTCTAACCTCCAAGCTACAGCTTTGATAAACTCATAAGCTTGCATGGGGGTGATCCGAGAAAATTGGGGATATTCGGTTTCAAAACTGGGTGCGATCGCTGGATATAATCTGGAAGCTACACCCAAACCTCGCAAAAATGTTTCCTGTGGTTGCTCAATTGTCCGATTTTCATAAACCAATCGTTCAACTGGATTGTTCCAAATAGTTGCCGCATCCACCAAAAACTCAGGATTGTCAGCCGCTTGCAAATAATACGCCAATGTCCAATCTGTTTCGCCAGACTCTGGAGAACGCAGTTGAAAACAGGTGCGAAATAGAGTTTTAAGAGTTAATTGGTATTGTAGCGGCATAGTCCAAGCCTTCAGTGCCGCTTCCAATCGTTCCACTTCAATTGCATTTGCATTAACTGTATGAGATGCACTAGTTAACGCTTGCAACCACTGTCGCACCGCAGCTGGTAAAGATGCAATTGCCTTAGCTTCAATTGGAAGTTGAGAACCCACCATTTCTCGCACTTGGGCATCTATCGTACTGTTCAGAAATCCCAGCAACAATTCTTGAGGTTCGGTAGGAAAGTTTACATAAAATAGGGATTGAAAAAACTCCTCCCCAGTCCCCAATCCCTCTTGATAAGTCCGACAAACCAACGGCATATTCGCAGAAAATTTTTCTAGACGAGTTCCATCTACAGCACTATCTAAAAGTACTTGCCATTTAGCAGCAGCACCATCTGATTGTCGGTTAATTGTTGGTAAAAACTTACACCGCGAGATTAAATCTAAACTCCACCGGGAAACTTGCGACCAAAAACGTAAATCTCCACCCAAAAAGGCATCTTCCCCTTTAGCAGCATTTAAGGGAACAGCAGAGAGAAATTTTACTGCTTCACTGGGCTTGAGACAAAAACCTTCAACTCGCCACGGTTGCAGATATTGCGGGGAGTCTGTATCTAGCCCCAAGCTGGCAGAATGCACAGGGAAAATCGCTGCTGTTCCTTCACTACTATCTTCTGGGATATAAGTTGGTAGGGCAACGATTTGCGAATGTATTGGCAAACTGATCTCAGTGGCACTGGCGGCTTTCCGTGTTCGCCCAGTAGTAGCCATCGCAACTTGAGGTTTTTGAATGAAGTTGGTAATTGCCATGTTCTGCGATCGCAACCACTCACTCAACTCAACTGATGTCATCGCCAATGGATGTAGTGGTATATCTCCAAAGCCACTAGACTCAAAATTTACTCGTGGCGATCGCCAAGTTTCTCCCCAAATAAATAAACTACCAGTTTGATTTTTTAGTAACCAATTACAGTGTAAAATCGCCATTTGCTAACTACTTAGATTTTCCCAAAATTCAATAATTTAAATCGTCAATATTCTACTTTTTAGATTCTTGCCAAATATTTTTACGGCAATCGTTCCATATAATAATTATTTCAGCAGTTAATTTGCATAAAGATTATTAATTAATGGATTTTCCTATTGTTCAAATTTTAAAAAGCGGGATAATAGTTGAACTAGATTATATGCATCCTCAAGAACAGGAGGTTGTAAGAGCATTACTCAATGTTGTAATTGTTGAAGATAAAACTTATCCCCAAAAGCAATCTCTATCTCAGGCAGAATTTTCAGCTTACTGGTTGAGTAAGGATGCCTTTGTTGTCAGGACATCTGTTCAGAATGCTACACACAAGCCAAAAGAAATATTAGGGGCGTTTTATTTAAAACCAAACTTTCCCGGTCGGTGTTGCCATATTTGCAACGCTGGTTTTATTGTACAACCTGAGTTACGCGGTCAGGGGATTGGGCGGTTCATGGGAGAGGCTATGCTCTTGATAGCAGCAAACCAGGGCTATGAAGCAGTAATGTTCAATTTGGTCTTTGAAACTAATATACCTTCAATTACACTTTGGCAGTCGTTAGGATTTGAGATCATTGGGCGCATTCCGCGTGCGGCGAAGCTAGGGGATGAACAAGTGGTAGACGCGCTGATGATGTATCGTGCTTTGGGTTGATGACTTATAGCCATTTTCAATTGGTGAGCTATACGTATGCAGACAAACCTAACCCCCTAACCCCCTTCACGACGCGGGAAGGGGGAAAAATTCAAAGCCTCTCTCCTCTTAGGAGAGAGGTTTGGAGAGAGGTCAAAATTTTACCTAACTGAGTCGAGAACCACTTCTCTATCTTTGTATGTACTAGAAGTCAGTCATAGTGCATAAATGTTAGGATTGCCACAGAAAGAGAATAGCGAAAGAGAAGGAAAAAAAACTGAATGGCAGAAGTTGATAAGTCAATATCCTTCGATGGAAGGGATATTCGACTGAAAGTAGGCCTACTAGCTCCCCAGGCTGGTGGGTCGGTTTTGATAGAATCAGGGGATACATCCGTTTTAGTGACGGCTACGCGATCGCAAGCCAGAGAAGGCATTGATTTTCTTCCCCTTACAGTAGATTATGAAGAAAGGCTATATGCCGCTGGTAGGATTCCCGGAGGGATCATGCGCCGAGAAGGTCGTCCACCAGAAAAAACAATTCTCACTAGCCGTCTTATAGACCGCCCCATGCGTCCCCTGTTCCCTTCATGGCTACGGGATGACCTGCAAATTATTGCCTTAACGCTGTCGATGGACGAGTTAGTTCCACCCGATGTGTTAGCAGTTACAGGCGCTTCAATCGCTACCCTGATTGCCCAAATTCCTTTTAATGGGCCAATGGCAGCAGTGCGGGTTGGTTTAGTGGGAGATGATTTCATTATTAACCCCACTTATGCAGAAACTGAAGCCGGAGACTTGGATCTGGTAGTAGCAGGTTCACCACATGGCGTAATCATGGTGGAGGCGGGAGCCAATCAGTTGCCAGAGCGAGATATTATCGAGGCGATTGACTTTGGTTATGAAGCAGTGCGGGACTTAATCAAAGCACAGCAAGATTTAATCGCAGAACTGGGTTTGGTAATAGTGCAAGAAGCACCACCAGAAGTAGACCAGACTCTGGAAAATTATATCCGCGATCGCGCTAGCGGCGAGATTAAGAAAATCCTGTCTCAATTTAGTTTCACTAAACCCCAACGCGATGCAGCTTTAGATGTCGTCAAGGATGAAATTGCCGCGACAATTACCGAACTGCCAGAAGAAGACCCAATTCGAGTTGCCGCAACTGCAAATAAGAAGGCACTTGGTAACACTTTTAAAGATATTACCAAACACTTCATGCGGCGACAAATCATTGAAGATAACGTCCGCGTTGATGGTCGTAAACTCGATCAAGTGCGTCCCATTTCTTGTTTAGTTGATGTCTTACCAAAGCGAGTCCACGGTAGCGGTTTATTTAACCGGGAACTAACTCAGGTATTATCCACTTGTACTCTGGGTACACCTGGGGATGCTCAAAACCTTAACGATGACATGCAGCTAGATCAGCACAAGCGTTATCTGCATCATTACAACTTCCCGCCGTTCTCAGTCGGGGAAACCAAGCCAATGCGGGCCCCAGGAAGGCGCGAAATTGGTCACGGCGCATTAGCAGAACGAGCGCTGCTACCTGTGCTACCGTCAAAAGAACAATTTCCCTACGTGATTCGCATCGTATCGGAAGTGCTTTCCTCGAACGGTTCCACCTCAATGGGTTCAGTCTGTGGTTCCACCCTCGCCCTGATGGATGCTGGTGTACCAATTCTCAAACCCGTCAGTGGCGCAGCAATGGGTCTGATTAAGGATGGGGACGAAGTGCGAATCCTCACCGATATTCAGGGCATTGAAGACTTTTTGGGCGACATGGACTTCAAAGTTGCTGGTACAGATACCGGAATTACCGCCCTGCAAATGGATATGAAAATCTCCGGTTTGTCGTTGGAGGTTATTTCCCAAGCCGTTCACCAAGCTAAAACAGCCCGGTTGCACATTCTGGAGAAAATGCTTGCCTGCATTGACACGCCGCGGACTGAAACATCAGCTTATGCCCCACGTCTGTTAACAATCAAGATTGATTCAGACATGATTGGTCTGGTAATTGGGCCTGGAGGTAAGACGATTAAGGGGATTACAGAGGAAACTGGTGCAAAAATTGACATCGAAGATGATGGCACCGTGACAATTTCCGCTGTGGATGAGAACAAGGCGAAGAGAGCCAGAAACATCATCCAAGGCATGACCCGCAAGTTACACGAAGGGGATGTTTACGCAGGACGCATTACTCGGATTATACCGATAGGTGCATTTGTGGAATTTCTGCCTGGAAAGGAAGGGATGATCCACATCTCACAACTAGCTGACTACCGCGTTGGCAAAGTTGAGGATGAAGTAGCGGTGGGCGATGAAGTGATTATCAAAGTGCGCGAAATTGATAACAAAGGTCGGATTAATCTCACTCGCTTGGGTATCCACCCAGATCAAGCAGCAGCAGCACGGGAAGCTGCGGCGGTGAATCGGTAACTCGATTTGGGATTTTAGATTAGATAAAATCTAAAATCCGCGATGCCTACTGTGAAGGCATCGCCGTATGCTTCTCTAATTAGTTGCACGGCATTTATAAAAAACAGCAATCGGAATATAATTAATAAAACTTAATCATAATAATCCTTATTTCGAGCGATTAATCGCTCACTATGAACTAGGATTTTATTTTTAATTATGTCTAAGTAGGGGCAATTCATGAATTACCCATAATTTAACTTTTTAAATAGGGTAAGCAAGCTCACAAGACTTATTGGGAATGACTTGTAGTGTTTCTGATGGCAACTCACCGAACATTTGTTTGTAATCTCTGCAAAAATGTCCAGTGCTACAAAATCCCCACTTGTGAGCTACCTGCATCACGGTTGTTATCTGAGGGTCAGCATCTCTTAAAGTACGGCGTACTCCATTGAACCGTTGAATTTTCAGATAAGCGATCGGACTTATACCAAAAATATCTTGAAAGCTATAACATAAGGCGCTACTGCTAGTTCCTAATTCGTCGCACAGTTGTTTTAGGGTTAAAGGGCGATCGCTATAAGATTGTGCAATCTCTTCAGCCTTCTTGACAATGGAATAACGGCGGAAGGTTTTTATTCTGTGTTGATTTCCTTGTGCGCTCTTTCCCAGTGTATTAATCAGCAATGGCAAAAAATCTTCCACGATCAGGGATTGCATCTGTGGCTGCATTAATAATGATGGTTCGCCGATCAATATTTGAGTGATTTGCTGATAATAAGCTCTTAAATGGCGCAATGAAGAAGGATGGAAACGGATTAAATTTTGCCTGAGAAAATTTAGCCCCAGATTGTATCCCATTTGTTCGGCGAAGGATTGAAAAACTCGTAAATTAAGCCTTGCAATCACTATATGAGAGTCTTTCCCTGTAATTATATTGGTTTCTCCCGTTGGATCAAACCCAAATATATCCTGTGTTTTTATCGGGCAACCATGAGACAGTACCTGTGTCTGATTAGCTGGAAGCATAGTTGCAAATGTCACATCATTGGGAGACTTTGGCCCCCTCAATGTCACAGCTTGATTAGAGGTGATATGGATAAACTTCAGACCTCTAAAGTCTGCAAAATTAACATTTCCCACAAAATGACCGGGGGTTAATTGATTGGCAGTGCCGAATGGATTGATGACTTTAGCACAGGTATCAATATCATCAAACTGGCGAGCGATTACCAGAGGCTGAATGTGAGAGTCGTGGTTGGAGATGAGCGACATAAATTGGGATTGTAGTTGAGCAAAATCATGAAATCGTGAGCTTTAGCGAGGAATACAGGGATTAAGCCAATAATACACCCTCTAGTGGTGTTTATTTAGATATGCAAAAGTTGGAATTTTGGAATATTTTGAAGTCTCAAATAGCTGCATAATAGCTACATGTCGCAGCCGATACATTTTTTCGAGGAAATGGGCTATGAAGTGGATCTAAAACTTCAAAGCTTCCCGCTTACCTCGTTAGGTTATCTACTAGGACTACCAACTTTTTTAGTATTCTTACATCCCTACCCTAATGCTGATTCGCCCTTGGTGCTATCCCTTGGGTGTTTGCATAGCGTATTTGACAGTAGTAGTCTGTCAAATACATTTTGATGGATAAAAGAACGAACCGCAATCGCGCAGCGTCTCGTTAGAGAAGAACGCAAAGAGTGCTAAGTAAAAAGGAAAGAAGAAAAATTGAAAGATTTATTTATCCGTCAATTAGTTCTTGGCAGACTAGTAGAAGACTTGCCAAAAACCGGGATATAAAATGTAATTTTTAAGTAGGCATTGTTCAATCTTTAATTTTTATGAAATAAAAATAGATGATATTTATATTTTCATAAAAATTAGAATTCAATACAGTTAAATTCTTGATAAAAACAATAAGCAAAATAGTTTTGTGATCGCTACTTAAACTACAGTTATTTTTGACTAAAAAATACTCAAATACCTTTTAGCTAACCTATGGAAGCACTTTTAAACGCTATAAAAAATATCAATTACTCTGGCATACCGATTGCCAAAATTGCTACTTTTATTATTATCTTGACGCTGACACAGTTGTTGAGACGATTTTTTGTTGGAGTCGTTATTAAAAGCATTGAGCGTTTTACTAGCAAAACAAAAAGTACACTTGATGATGAATTAATAATAGTTATCAAGCCTTCTTTAAGTTGGCTGATTCAGATTGGTGCATTTTGGCTAATCAAGGAAATTTTGGCAGATAATTTAGGGACTGAACTAAGCCAAACAATCGGTAAGACACTCAACTTAGTAGTTGTGTTTATAGTTGCATACATTGTTTATCGAAGCTCTTCTATTTTGGGTCAGATAATAGCCAACGTAGTGCTACACACAGAAACTGAGCTTGATGAATTGCTCAGACCTTTAATGCCGAAGATTTTTCAATCAGCAGCAATTATTGTACTAACAATTAAGATAAGTGAGATATTTTTAGGACAATCGGCGGCGGCATTGGTTGGTCTATTAGGTGGTGCTGGTATCACTTTAGGTTTGGTGTTAAAGGATATTGTCTATGACTGGTTTTGTACATTGATTATCTACTCTGATAATCTTTATCGAGAAGGTGACTGGGTGGGAGTATCAGGAGTAGATGGTTTTGTGCAGATACTCAATATCGGATTCAGAACTACAACCCTCCATATAACTAAGTAAGTCGGCATAAAAAAACCAAACTATGTGAAGATAAGTAAATACGTAGAATATATCTACTAAGGTCACTTGTATATGGGCGCTCGTTTAAGGGTATTCCTCACTCGTGAGCAAGACCGCAGCCTGCTAAAACTCAGAACTGCGAATGTGCCACAGAAAGTGAAAGACAGAGCAGAAGTTATCAGATTGAATGCACATGGCTGGTACGTAGAAAAAATAGCAGTTCATTTTAATTGGACTCCACAAACAGTTAGAGAAGTCTTACATAAATGGCAGAAGTTTGGAGTGGAAGGGCTTTGGGAATTACCTGGTCGAGGGGTAAAACCAAAGTTGAGTGAAGTTGACATCATATTTTTGGAAGAATGCCTTAAAAAAGAGCCACGCACCTACAACAGTCGCCAACTCACTGAAAAATTAGAACGCGTAGGCGCAGCCCGCCGCAGGCATCGCTCCATTAAAATGAGTCCTGACAGATTAAGACGGGTACTCAAAAAAAGGGGGTCATTTGGAAACGAGCCAGGAAGAGTCATAAAGGGAAACAAGACGCTGTAGTAAGGGTTGGCAAACAAGCAGACCTAGATATGCTGGAATTAGCTGCTGCCACTGGAGAAATAGATTTAAAATTTTTGGATGAATCAGGGTTTTGTGCATGGAGTGAACCGGGTTACACCTATTACTTTAGAGGTGAGCAAAAACGACTAGAACAAACCAAACGCCGTGGTAGGAGATTAAGTATTATCGGGTTTCTTCAACCTCTTATTAGCTTTATTTACGGTTTGGTTATTGGTGGCGTTGACAGAAAATCTTATATCCAGATGATGGAGGAAGAAGCACTTCAAGCTGAAAAGTCTGGGCGCATCAGAGTCATAGTGCAAGACAACGGGCCAATACATCGCTGCAAAGAGGTACAGCAGTTATGGTCTAAGTGGGAACAGATGGGGTTGTACATTTTCTTTCTGCCCAAATATTGCTCCGAAATGAATCCAATTGAATTGGAGTGGCAGCACCTCAAAAAAGATGAATTGTCAGGACAAGTGTTTGACGATGAATTAGACCTTGCCTATGGGGTAATAAAAGGTATTCAAGCCAGGGGAGAGCGAGGAAACTATACTACAGAACGTGTTAAATTTTACTCGAACCATTCTCCTTAACTTTTTGTTACATAACTATAAATTTTTCCGCCGACTTACTTATATTCCCTTCCCTTTAGAACAAGTTAAACCTGCGCCTGACAGTTTGCAATTTAATCTTTTGGGATTAACTTCAGCACAGATCGATAAATTTGTTCAACAAACTAGCGAGAGAGGTGTTGCAATCCAAATTTTTGGAAGAGACGATAATTCTCGCTATTACAAAAACTGGCAATACTCATTTACAGAACTACCCAATCTAGAGAAAACCGAATCTATTATTTCTTCGGCTTGCGATATCAGATTGCCATCATCTTTTGATTTCAACGATCTCAATTTAATAGGCTATATTATCAAAGATGTTCTCTATAAAATACTGAGAGAAGATAATCATCAAGATTATCCAAATGGATTAACAGACTACTTTGAAAATATTGAAGAAGTAAGAGGAAAATATGATAATTGGGTATCATTTTATGACCAGGAGCATTATAATAACGGCTGGACGATTTTACTCAACCATATTTCTTACACTTTAATATCGTATTTGAAGAAAGACGATCTCGTTTTAGATATTGGGTGTGGTACAGGGTTATTAGGGCGAGAACTTAATTCTTACGGTTTCAAAAATCTCCAAGGTCTTGATATTAGCCAACAGTCTTTAGACAGATTAAAAGACCTGAATATATACAACACTTTGCATCTAGAAGAGTTGGGTAGCACTCTTTCTTTTGCTGATAATACGTTTGATGCGTTAGTATCAACTGGGGTTTTTACTCGCAATCAAGTTCCTTTAGAAAGCTTTGAAGAACTGATTCGGATTCTCAAGCCAGGTGGTATTTTTGCTGTTGTTCTCAGAATAGAAGATGATGACTTTTATTACAAACCTATAAAAAATTATTGTGCAATAAAGATGTGGCAAGAAGTTTTAAAAACAAGAATCAGTGTATTACAAAGCTGTAACCACGAGCTAGTGATTTTGCGGAAGCAGAATATTTTGTAGATGAAATTAAGGTAAAGTAAAGAAACCTAACACCAGAGACGGAGAGTGTTAGGTTGAACACACCTTATAATAAATTGGTTTCATCGTCCCATAACAGCAATTTAGTCACACCATGAGTAGTCTACAATCTGCTAAACCTCCAAAACTTGATAGTTGCAATAACCAAGTTATCCTCGATTACTTTGAGAATGCTTGGCAACTGGAAGATATGTTATTAAAAAGTCTGGTTGGGGAAGAGGCATTTTATCTCAATCCTGACCCTTTGAGAAATCCTCTAATTTTTTATCTGGGACATTCGGCTGTTTTCTACATCAATAAATTAATTCAGGTGGAATTATTAGAAAAACGCCTCAATCCAGATTATGAAATATTGTTTGAAATTGGAGTTGATCCAGGAATACCAGAAGAATTGAATGAAGCGATCGCTCATCTTGAATGGCCGCAAGTTGCACAGACTTGGGAGTATCGAGAACAAGCATATTCTGTAATTTCTGAACTAATTAAGACAACCCCAATTAGTCTACCAATTTACCCTAGTCATCCCCTTTGGGCTTTAATGATGGGAATTGAACACCAGCGTATTCACATTGAAACTTCTTCAATGTTAATTCGCCAACTGCCAATTGAGAGAGTGAAACGTCCCCAAAATTGGCAATATGCACCTTTTAATGGTTACACTCCTCAGAACGAAATGATAGAAGTTGCTGGTGGGGTAGTAAAACTCGGTAAAGCCGATGATGATTCGACTTATGGATGGGATATTGATTATGGCGATCGCACTGTTGAAGTTGCACCTTTTTTCGCCAGTAAATATCTGATTACCAATGCCGATTTTATTTATTTTGTCAAAGCTGGTGGTTACGAAAATCAAGAATATTGGGATGAAGAATCTTGGAATTGGAAAACTCGATACAACATTCAAAGTCCCAAATTTTGGTTACATGAAAATGGTAGTTACAAATATCGAGCCATGTTTGATGAAATCGACTTACCCTTATATTGGCCTGTAGAAGTCAATCATTATGAAGCAATGGCTTATTGTCGGTGGCAAGGTAAAGATACTCGCTTAATGAGTGAATCAGAATACCATTTAGCAACTTACGATGACACTTCATTAGATGATGTAGCAAATTACAATCTTAATTTAAAATTTGGCTCACCTAGCTCTGTTGGAATGTTAGAAACAGCCAAAAGTTATTCTGGATTGTATGATTTACGGGGTAATGTTTGGGAATGGTTGAGTGATAATTTAAACCCCCTCGCCGGATATAAACCTCATTTTCTTTATGAAGATAATTCTGCCATATTTTTTGATGATAAACATCAAATGATGTTAGGAGGATGTTGGATAACTAATGGTACAGAAGCTTTAAAATATTATCGCAATTGGTTTCGTCCCAATTTTTATCAGCACGCTGGTTTTCGGATTGTTCAAGATATCAAAAATTAGGGATTTTCAAGAAATATAGCGGTTCTCGTTTGCATAAAGTATATTTTTAAACCTCACCCTAACCCCTCTCCAAAGCATCCGCTACGGTGTACATACAAGTGCTGTCCACATACTTTCGCTTAAAACGTCCCCAAGGCTGGATGATAAACATCAGATGATGCTCGGGGGTTCTTGGGCTACTAATGGTTCAATGGCATTACCAACCTATTGAAACTGGTTTCGTCCCTACTTTTATCAACACACTGGTTTTATAATCTAGAGTGGTAAAACTCGCTAGAGGTGGGTTGGAAGCATAGTATACTCGTTTGATATTTTCTAAAACGGATACGTAATTAAGCCTCTAGTCTCACCTCTCCAGTTAGTTTTGCCGTTCTAGTTTATAATTGCTCAAGATTTGCAAGGAGATTGTTGAGAATGCGACCAAATCCAATCACACCAAAACCCGGTCAAGAATCAGTTTGGGATTATCCCCGTCCGGCTCGTTTAGAAGATAGCAACAAATCAATTAGGATAATTTGTAATGGTGTTGTTTTAGCAGAAACAACTAAAGCTAAAAGAGTCTTAGAAACTAGCCATCCTCCTGTTTATTACCTTCCTTCTGAAGATATTAAACTAGAATATCTGATTGAAACACCTAAAAAAACTTGGTGTGAATGGAAAGGTAAGTGTCAATATTATGATATTAGCATCGGTGATAAGTATATAAATAACGCTGCTTGGCGATATATTGAACCCACACCTGATTTTGTAACGATTCAAGAATACTATGCTTTCTATCCTAGTTTAATGGATGCTTGCTATGTAAATGATGAGCTAGTTATGTCTCAACCTGGTGATTTTTATGGAGGATGGATTACTTCTGATATTGTCGGGCCATTTAAAGGTAGCCCAGGAACAATGGGGTGGTAATTTAGGGACTTCCCTATTCCCAATGCCCCAAGCGACGGGGCGACTATCCCTCTACAGACACCTGGGGATGGATTTTCTCGTCGCTTTCATTTTTCCTGTTGATTTTTTGCAGATTGATTAGTAGCATCACTTGAAGTGTCCTTCTGCAACTGGCTTTTTAACAAAGCAATCAAACCTTCAGAAAGTTGAGATAAGGAATTTTCTAACTGGGATGAAAGTTGTAATGGTAAACTTCCAGAATCTAAATGTAGTGAGCGTTGTGGAAAAGGAATATTAATATTTTGTTGCCGAAAAGCTTCGTCAATTTTAAAATATAAATCGCTCTTAATTTGAAACTGTTTGCGAGGTTTAGCAATCCAAACTAGCAATTGAAAATTTAAAAAATCCTCACCATATTGTTGAAACCAAACAAGAGGTGTTGGTTTTTTTAAAATATCATGATTTTCATGCGCTACTTCTAATAATGCAGAGCGAATAGTACTAATATTTGCACCATAAGCCACGCGCACGGGCAATACTAGACGAGATACCGAACCCCGATGGTTCCAATTCACTACTTCTGTATCTAACAAACGCGAATTAGGTACAATAACTACTATGTCGTCTAAACTACGGATATGAGTACTGCGAGCATTTAATCGCTCTACGGTTCCCATAAATTTGCCAATTTCTACAAAGTCACCAACTTCAATAGCACGTTCAAAGGTAATCACAAAACCGCTAACTAGTTCTTTAGCGACTCCCTGTAAACCAAACCCGATGGCTACACCAAAAATACTGGCTAATATTGCTAGAGAACTGATATCCAAACCCCAAATTTGCAGCAACAAAACTGTACCGATAAAAATCAGACTGTACTGGATAGAAACTGCAATTGATTCTTGAACACCACGGCTAACATTGGTCATGTTTAGTACGCGCGATCGCAGCAAATTAGTCAGAGTTCCAGCTGTAGCTAATACTCCAAAAAATAAGCTGATAAAGATAATTATATTGATTACCGAATAAGAGCTTTCTCCAATGCTAATTACTGGTGACGTTAAGCTCATCCAAAGAATGTTGGCACTGCGCCTACTCCATTCTCGTGTTAAAGGAAATAAGTCAGTAATATAGATTGCGATCGCTATCCATAACAGCGATCGCATTACAAACAGGGTCAATTTTAAAAATAATTCAACTCCTTTGGGTTGCGCTCCAGTTTCGGGGTGATTCACTTCTCTCGGAAGCAACCGCCGTAACCAATAGCGCCAAACCCAACCTAACATTAAATGCAGAGCGATCGCACCCAATACTGATAAACCTGCAAATAACATTGCCCGCCAAAAATAACTTAAACTTCGTTCTTCTTGACCTTGCTGAATTGCCTCACGAATTCGTTGTGCCCAAATTTTTGCTTGCTCTTGTTTTGTTCTACCAGTAAAAGTATCTTCTTGCGTTACCGTCAGTAAATGGCGGCTATTCACTAAAATTACAGGTAATTGATTAATTTCTACAATCTCTACCTTCACAGGTTCTGAGAAACGGACTACTTCTCTTAAAATTAAGTTGGCATCCGCAGCACGACTTTCAGCACTAAATTGTCCTGCTTCACTCACTTCAAATAACTTGCGACCATCTACCGAAATCACATCTGTTGATATTGATTGAGCTTGTAGCGACATTTCAGTGGTTAAAAGGCATCCTATAATCATGTTTGCAACAATTACAAGGATGAAAAAACCAGTTATTTTCTTTCTTAGCATTTACTGTGTCAAAAGTAGAAAGCCCATCAGCTTTAGCCGTGGGATGAATACTTTAGTTACCATAGATCATTCCATCCCATCGCGCTTCGTGCAGCGCAATAGGATGGCTTCGTTCATGTAGCGGTTCTCGTTTAAGTGAAATACACCCGTAAGGGCACGGCACTGCCCATTGGTGTCAACTTAAGCTAAAAGTAGCTTCACTGTTAGGTTCCTAGCCCGCCTCGAACTAAAGTTCTAGGCTAATAGCTAAAGTCTACTAAAGTAGACTAAAGATTATTCGGATTATTTAGTCATCTTTAGATGACTTTCGCTATTATTCTTGGAACTTCAGTTCCTTGCGGGACATGGTTTTTACGTTAAGTTGACACTTATGGACACTGCCGTGCCCCTACACCTTGCAATATAATCTTGTACCAGTCTGAATGGGAACCGCTATATATCTGTGACTTCAGTAGCCTTTGCTTAAGCTTTTTTCAACCAGCTAAACATAGCGCGTAAATCTTTGCCGACTTCTTCAATTTTGTGTTCTGCTTCTTTACGACGCATGGCGGTAAATCCTGGTTTACCAGCTTGGTTTTCCAAAACAAATTCCCGCGCAAATTGCCCAGATTGAATTTCGCTGAGAATCTTCTGCATTTCGGCTTTGGTTTGTTCAGTCACAATCCGAGGCCCACGGGTATAATCGCCATACTCAGCAGTGTTAGAAATGCTGTCGCGCATTTTAGCTAAACCACCTTCCACAACCAAGTCAACAATCAGCTTGACTTCATGCAGACATTCAAAATAAGCCAATTCTGGTTGATAACCAGCTTCTACCAAAGTTTCAAATCCGGCTTTGATTAAAGCACTCAAACCACCGCACAATACCGCTTGTTCGCCAAATAAATCTGTTTCGGTTTCTTCGCGGAAAGTCGTTTCGAGAACACCAGCGCGAGTACCACCGATACCTTTAGCATAAGACATGGCGCGATCGCGTGCCTGACCACTAGCATCTTGATAAACTGCAAACAGCGCCGGTACGCCTTCACCACCTTCATAAGTCCGCCGTACCAAATGCCCAGGCCCTTTGGGTGCTACCATCACCACATCTACGTTAGCTGGTGGTACAACTTGTCCAAAGTGAATATTGAAACCGTGGGCAAAAGCTAACACATTCCCTTCTTCTAAATTTGGTTCAATCTCGTTTTTGTAAATAGTTTTTTGGACTTCATCAGGTAACAAAATCATGATAAAGTCAGCAGCATTGGCAGCATCTGCGACATTCTTCACAGTTAACCCAGCAGCTTCAGCTTTTGCTACTGACTTACTACCCGGATATAGTCCCACAATCACATTCAAACCACTATCTTTGAGATTGAGAGCGTGGGCATGACCTTGAGAACCATAGCCGATGATAGCAATAGTTTTTCCAGCCAAAAGGTCTAAATTGGCATCTTCGTCATAATACATCCGGGCCATAGAAGCATCTCCTGTCAGCAAGCATCGTCATTAATTCGCAGGCTTATGATTGTACCTCAAATTGAGTAACCACAGATTAACTGTCAATTATTGAATTTATCTCTTTGAACTCAGGGGGAGTGTTTACGATTCTTGTTTGTTTATACTTTATTTCTCAACACTATATAATAAATTGCGTTTTACCCTTATCCTCGATTTTGGGTAAAACACTCCCTTTGAGGTTGGCTTTCATGGCAAAGAAAATTGCATTTGGTTGGTATGGCGGCAAGTACAGTCATTTAGACTGGCTTTTACCCTTGTTGTCAAAAACGACCCACTACTGCGAACCCTTTGGTGGTTCAGCAGCCGTGTTGTTAAACCGGGAGCCTTCGCCTGTAGAAACCTACAATGATATCGATGGGCAGTTAGTCAACTTTTTTCGCGTACTACGCGACCAAAAAGACCAACTCATTGAGGCGATTGGGTTAACGCCATTTTCGCGTGAAGAATTTCGGATTGCTATTGCCAAAGAAGAAGAGAGTTTATCAGACCTGGAAAGGGCTAGACGATTTTTCGTCCGAGCGCGACAAGTCAGAACAGGCTTGGCACAAACCGCCAGTGTTGGACGATGGGCGCACTGCAAACTTACTAGCCGCGCTGGAATGGCTGGTGCAGTTTCCCGGTGGCTTGGTAGCGTTGAGGATCTGCCCGAAATCGTGCAACGGTTGCTACGCGTGCAAATTGAGAACGACCGAGTAATTGATATTATTCGACGCTACGATAGTCCAGAAACATTATTTTACTGTGACCCTCCCTACCCGCACGATTCCCGTGGGGATAGCAAGGCTTACGCTTATGAAATGACCGACGACCAGCATCGGCAACTAGCGGATGTTTTGCGTTCAGTCAAAGGTAAAGTTGCCCTTTCAGGCTATGAATGTTCGTTGATGCAGGAACTTTACGGTGACTGGAACTGCATTAAAGCGCCCGTGAAACACTGCCATTCCATCAAGCAGTTACGGCAAGAAGTACTTTGGCTCAATTATGCCCCGCAAGCCTCCACACTTACTGTTGAAGAAATCGCTCCATGTCCACAACCCCAGCAGCTATCCTTGATGTAGCTTTACAAAAAGCCGAAGCATCGATAGTCCAACCGATTGTCACCAACCCCAGCATTGCCGAAAAAATTGACTATGTATCGCGCTATGTAGGCAATCGTGCTGTAGTTCGTTTGTTGCTGGCCTGCTCTTTGGCAGCAATTCACCGTGGGAATGTTGATATCCGCAAGCCTTACACTGAAATAGGCACACCAGATGCTTACTCTGGACGCTACTACGATGAAAGTTACATCACAGCATTCATTAACAAGCACGAGTTGCCTTGTAATCCCACTACTGCGTTCCTTATGCCCTGCGAAACCGTAACATCACCTTAACTCCAGTAGTCAATCTGATGGGACGACCGCCCAAACTCTACGAAGTCGCCCTGCAATTACTTGATGATGTTCATCAAGGCAGAATAACTGCTGATGAACTGCTAGCCCAAACCATTCGCTGTCTAATTATTGCTCGGAACGAGAAGCGGCAGCGCATGGAAACACTACTAGAGAGCCAGTCCAGTAGAAGGCATTGACAAATTAAGCAGATTGTGAGCTAGTAAGGTGAGAAA
>NZ_JAYGHD010000343.1:0-22909 GCF_034932245.1 Nostoc sp. UHCC 0251 | reverse complement strand
CCGAGCTTGTTCGGTGTGGGCAGATAAGGAGTCAATTCTGAGTCTGAATGGCAAGGCTTGCACTTGCATCTGACCGAGAGTTCAGCCTTTTAGTGACAGTAATCTGCTGTCAGGCTGGATTAGTTATTTGCGGACTGATTACCGTGATTCACTAATCAACGAATCGCACATTGATCCTTGCTGCGCCATCCAAAAGCCAAAGGGTACGCCAAAGAACCGTATTGCATTCAAAGGTTGAACCAACAAAATACTAAAAACTAGGGAAACCAATGCCCAGACAATTAAAAGATTACGAATTAAAGCAGTATTAGCACGCCAATAAGAACGACGCTGATCCTCATCCATAGTGGTTTATCATCATTGCGTTAGTGCATCAAGATAATACCAGTAAGCTGTTAATATCCTGTGTGATAGCTATATTAATTTTTAAATTATTTAGAGCAGCAAGAAGCCTCACGTCTCACCGTCGATAAAAGCGTGAGATGAATTGCGCGTGAGTTGACGACAGTCCTCTGACCAATTTCCTCCGCAGGGGAAACAGGGAGGAGGACATGGAGGAAACGTAGCTTGCTTCCCCGAAGGGGTATAATTCTTTGTATTATGATGTTTTATAACAAATTGATTTCATTCTAAGATGCTCAAAGTTGTCAAAGTCAGGTTATATCCAGATGCCCAACAACAGCAGTTACTAGCACAAGCTTTTGGCAGTTGTCGTTGGCTGTGGAATTATTGTCTGAATTTGATGAATCAAACATACAAGGAAACTGGTTTTGGACTATCTGGATATGAAGTTAAAAAGCTAATACCACAACTCAAAAAAGAGCATGACTGGCTAACATTGACTTACTCGCAGTGCTTACAGCAAGTCTGCTTAAATTTGGGAGTTGCTTTTAACAACTTCTTTCAAAAAAGAGCTAAATATCCGAACTTCAAGTCAAAGCATGGCAAGCAGTCAATACAGTATCCTCAAAATGTTAAAGTTGCTGATAATCATATAACCTTCCCAAAAATAGGGGATATATCAGCAATTATTCACAGACCTATTGATGGGAAACTTAAGACTGTAACCATCTCTAATAACTGCTCAAATCAATACTTTGCAGCTATTTTATTTGATGATGGCAAAGATAAGCCTCATTGCTGCACGGATGGTAAAGCAATAGGGATTGATTTGGGATTAACACATTTTGCCGTGACTAGCGATGGTTCTAAATTTGATAATCCTAGAATACTTAATAAGCACGAGAAAAATTTAAAGATCAAGCAACAACAACTATCTAGAAAACAAAAAGGCTCTAATAAACGCATTAAATCTAGAAAAAAAGTTGCTAGGGTTCACAGAAAGATTACTAACTGCCGAGAAGATTTTCTACACAAGCTATCTCGTAGAATAGTCAACGAAAACCAAGTTATTGTGGTTGAAAATCTTAATATTAAGGGCATGATGCAAAATCATTGTTTGGCTAAATCCATTCATCAAGTAGGGTGGGGAATGTTTTGCACAATGCTTAAATACAAGGCGGAGATGTCAGGAAAAATTTATCAAGAAGTAGATAGATTTTTCCCTAGTTCAAAAACCTGTTCTATGTGTCTTAATCAAGTTGGCAGCTTGCCACTAGACGTAAGATTTTGGGCTTGTGAGAAGTGCCAAACTAAGCATGATAGGGATGTGAACGCAAGTATTAATCTCAGAGATGAGGGACTACGAATTTTGACCTCTGGAACAGGGGATAAAGCCTGCCGCCCAGATGTAATTCGCAGTAATAGAGGACGCAAGAAATCTACTACTACGTTTTCTGTTGGGCAGGAAGCCCACACTGTACCGTCAGGTCAGTGTAGGTAGTTCACTAAATAATATTTACTCATTGCACAGGAGACAAAAAATCAAACTCCGATTTAATATTCCAGCGCTTACCGTCGTGAAGCAGTAGTGTTAATTTGTCGGCAGTAAACTCAAAATGCAACTGGCGTTTTTCAAATTCTGGCCAAGCAGCTCTAAAGTTTTGCTTTTTTAAATCTCGAAACGCAACCGTCATGTGGGGAGCAAAAGGGCGAGTTTTAGAAACCTTGTCAACGATTCCCAAATTGCTTTCTGTGTAAGCAATTAAATCAGCTTGCAAATTCAAAAGTTCTTGACTTCTGACTACATTAATAAATATGACACGAGGTGCAAAGGCATCAAACCCTTTGAGTGTAATTGCTACAGGGTGTTGTCCAGTAGCAAATTCCTTCAAGGATGCTTCTAGCAGTGGCAAGTTAGCATCTGCCCATTCAAAGGGTGGTTGCAGGGTAATATGAGGCGGAGACTTAAGCGCCGCGCTACTAGCATAATGATCAGCGAAGTGCTGCTTAATCTGGTTGGCGTAGTCTTGAATGTCTTGTGGTGGTAAAAGGGCGACAAAAAAACGGCTCATATCGTGTCCGGTTATTTAGACCGCAGGGGGAAGGAGGTAGGGGGCAGATCGTGCGGCGTGTCCAAGACTTGGGAATTCTGATAGCGCAGCGTTAGCGAGTCATCGAGCGTCTTCCAGCACTGAAGCCTGTGACCTTAGCGAACTTGGGTTCACGGCAAGAACACTTAACCCAAGTGTATTGAACTACAACCAATTGCCAATCAACACATAGGCAGACCAAAAGCTTGGTGCTTTATAGTTAGGATGTTTCAGCAGTTCTAGCTGGGCACGGTGGATAGCTTCAGCTTTAGTGATTTTGCCACTCTTGAGTTCTCGATAGAAGGCACTAACAAACATTGCTGTCGATTCATCATCAATCTGCCACAGGGAGGCTATGGTACTGCGTGCCCCAGCCCGTACAGCTGCTCCTGCAAGACCTAGTGCTGCGCGGCTATCTCCTGTTGCTGTCTGGCAAGCACTCAAAACTAATAGTTCTACTATACTTTTACCCTGACTTTGGAAGAGAGTATCAAAATCCTTGACATTTATCTCACCATCGAAATCCAAAATAAAAGTGTCTTCAAGGCGGGAACTAAACTGACCGTGGGTTGCTAAATGCACTATGTTGAATGAAGCATCACCAATTTCACTCTCTAAATTCTTTTTCTTAAAATCTCCATCTAGTAAGCTAGTTGTCGAGACTCCTGCTTTGGCAATGCCCTCGAATTCAGATTTGACAGCAAGTAACGGTGCAAACTTGGAAAAACCTGGTGGTGGCTGAGTCAATCCTGCGGTTAGCGCTCTTAGTTCCTGTTGTACTAGCGGTTTAGGATCGAGGAGTTGTAGACCTACGCTCAGAGCAACTGCATATTTCTCTACTAAGTATTGCTTACCATCATAGAGAGCGGCCATTGGTAAATTGCGTAACGGGCCATCTAGGACAAACACTAGAGTATCGACCCCACTTTTGTGCAATTGTGACTCAATGGGTTTGAGCAGCCAGTTGTAAACTTCTTGTGCCTGGGTTTTAACGGCTTTGGTAGCGGTGGGATTGACAAGATTTTTTCGCAGTTCTACTAAGAGTTTCTCTACTTTTACTTGGGATATCTTGTTACTGTAACTTTGTAGGGGTTGTTTGGGAATTTTTACAATTACCTGGAGTTCATCAGGAAGAATAATTGGATAAAAGATGGCAGCTGTCGGATTATCTTTATCTACCACTTGATCAAGGGCTACTCTCTGACCTTCTATGCAAGCTTCCTGGAAGAAGTCGTCTAATTCTGCTAGTTGCAGTGCTTCAATCTGTTGGCGGGCTTTCTCCAATATTTTTTCATCTGGTGGTTTTCCTTCTTGGGATTTTAGCAGTAACTCTACTGACTCTCGGTAGACGGGTTCCACGCTGTCCCGAAAGTTGAATTGCACATCCTGGTTGACTACATCTTTATTGGCTACTAAATCTCTGCGAAGAGACTGGAGAGTATTTACAGCTGCATCATAAGCCGCGATCGCACCATTAATATCTTTTTGTGCCCGCAACAATCTACCTAATTGCCACTGCAAGGAATAGGTAATTTCTGGTGCATTGCTGCTCTGTGCTAAAGCTAATCCTTGTTGGGTAAGCTCTTGCGCCTCTGGCCACTGCCTGGTTTCTTCGTACAAGCCGCCCAAACTCTTCAGTGCATAGGCTTCTGCCCGCTTGTCTCCTAAACTGCGAGATTGCTGGATGGCGCTGGCGAGTAATACTGCTGAGTCTTTAGTACTGAATCCTGAGTAGTAATTCTGACTGGATGCTTGCAATATACCACTCTTGACTTTTGCCAGACTTTGAGAAAAGTTAACCTGAGCGTAAATACTAGCACGGCTGAGAGGGAGTTGGTCGATTTGGGATTCAATCAACGGCAAGAGAGTTTGAACTTCTGCCCATCGTTGATCTTCAATGAGTAGTCCGAGATGATTTAGTTGCGCTTGGACTTTTGTTAGGGGTGAGGGAGATACTTCGACTGTTTGTTGATAATAGGCGATCGCCTTTAAACTATCTTGTTGTTTAAGGGCATTATTCCCCAGGCTGAACAGACTGGCCCCAATATCAGCACTTGATTGCAGATTTCGAGCAATTATCAGACTTTCTTCTAGCGCCTGACGTGACTTTTCCAAATCGCCCACTACCATAAGGGCATCACCGAGCGATCGCAAACCTACTGTTTTTTCTATAGAGTCTGGTTGAGATTTCAACGTCTGACTTACCTGCTCAAGTGTTTTGACAGCGCGAGGGTAAAATCCTTGGCTTCGCCACGCCTGTGCTTGATTAATTAGCGATCGCACCACGCCGCTTTTATTGTTTGCTTGCCTGTAAATTTCTTCTGTCTGCCGCCAAGTTGCTAAAGCCGCCTCGGCCTGCCCCATTGTCAGTTGCAGACGACCTTTAATATCCAGTGATTGGGCAAATATTTGCAGATTTTGGTTGTCATCCTGTCCTTTGAGCAAATTTAAGCTCTCTGTAATTGCATCCTGTGCCTGATTCCATGCACCGAGTTGCTGGTAAGCTAAGGAAAGATTACTCAGTGTCGTTGCCAGTTTCAGGCTCTCCCCTTGCTGCTCATATGTATGGATAGCCTGTTGTAACACTTCTACAGCCTTGGCAAAGTTTCCAGAATTGTATAAAATTTTGCCCTGTTTTAGTAGTGAGGCGGGGTCAGCGGTCACAGCCAGCGACGTAAGACTGTTAATTGCTACTTGAGACGAGGAATTAATTGAGTCAGGAACTTTTGCCAGCACGGGTGAACCAAGGATGCATAGCAAAGCTATCAGGAAGTACAAAAAGTGAGCCAGCGTGGTCTTCTTCCAACGCCCTGGCTGCTTTTGACTTTTAACTTTTATAGAATTCGCGCCAACAATCCTAGTTGTTTTAGCCATAAGCATGACAAGAGGTAAGTAATAACCAGGAACGCAAAAGATCAACTGTAAGTATTTGGGTTACCAGGGTAATGTTACCATTTGCATCCATTACTCATGCCTAAGCTTCCACAATCTTATCGGAAAACACGGTCAGCAAAAACCTGAACCCCTTTAGGGATGTGAGATATAAGCAAGTCGTGCGGTTTTAACCGCAATCATCTTTTTTTCGACTGTTTTGATTTTGACAAAGTATCTAAAAACTCTTCAATCACTAGGGCAAAAGGGCAAGGGGAAATGGAATTTTCCATCCCTTAACCTTTTCCCCACTTCTGCAAGAAGTCTACTTTGGTGCTGAGTACTGATAGTATAAAATACCAAAAACCTGGTCGAGGTTGACCAGGTTTTATTGAGTTCACAGGTTTCAAATTGTTAACTAATGAAGTAATTGAAAGTTAATAACTAAGGTGGACTAAACGACGAACAAACTCAGCATTATTGCATTTTTCCGCTTTAGGATTTGGTTTTGCCTTCTAAATTAGGCTTTTTACCACTTCTCTAGTTGATATGCTGAAATTTGCCTGGGTTTATGACAGGGGACACTAAGTCATTGACCCTTTTTGTTTGGTTTTGCTTTATTTGGTGTCCTACTATTTAAGTTATCACTTAGTTGATGAGTTGCAACCCTTAGTTTACTAAAGTTGACGTTTTGTTAGATTTTGCAATCTCGAATCATAAGTTTGATCCCCAGCCCTCTTTTTAAGAGAGTTAAGGGGATCTTGGATAGATAAGCATAGCTAACCAAATTGTATTGTCACCAATTCCACATAATCTGGCTGTCATCCAGATCGTCGGTGACAATACGTCCAATGGCGTCAATTTCTGCCAATTGGGCTGCGGAAAGCTTAATTTGGGCGGCAAATGCATTGTCTAGGGCTTGTTCGGGATAACGTGCCCCGGCGATAGCATTTGTTTGGGGTTGGGCAATTAACCACGCTAAAGCTAACTGAGCAAGGGTACAATTATGAAGAAGGGCTATAGGACGCAGTTTTTCTAGCGCTTGTTGGGCACGTTCAAAGTTTTCGCCTTGAAACAGTTTATTTTTAGCACGGTTATCTGTTGGGTCAAATTTATGACCGAGAGCAAATTTCCCTGTCAATAATCCCTGTGCTAAAGACGAATAAGCAAGGATAGAAATATTGTTTTCGATACAATAGGGCAATGCATCTTGTTCTACCTGTCTCCAGAATAAAGAATAAGGTGGTTGTAAACTATCAATACGTCCATAACTTGCTGCTTCTGCTAACTGGGCGTGGGAAAAATTGGAAACACCAATGGCTCGGATTTTACCTTGCTCTTTAAGCAAGTTAAGAGCGCTCATAGTTTCTTCAATAAGTACTATTTCACTATTGAAAGCACCGGAGGGCCAATGTATTTGGTAAAGGTCGATGTAATCAGTTTTCAGATTGGTTAGGGAACGATGTCTAACGACAAGCCCTTCTCTACGAGAGGCTGCGCCAACGGGTTCGGGGGGTCGCAATCGACGGGAACCGCCAAGACTGCGACCCCCTCACCGCTACGTGTCTACACAAGCTTGAATGACTTGTTCATACTTTAGATAGTTAGCGAAAACTTTCGTGGCATACTCTACACGAGTGCGTACATCAGATAAAGCTTCAGCGATAATTCGCTCAGAGTGTTCTTCACCATAAGCTTCAGCAGTATCAATTGTCGTGATACCAGCTTCATAAGCGGCTCGGATCGTTTTAATCGAGCCAGCATCTTCAATTCCCACCCACACTCTTTTGCCAGCTTGCCAAGTTCCCATAAGAATAGGTGTGATTTCAATACTTTTCGGATAAGCCTAACAATCTCTCTTTTGGTCTGGGAAAAGGTTAAAGGGTAAGGGGGAAAGGTGAATTAAAACCTTTCCCTTTCCCCTTTCCCCCTTAACCGAAAAGTATTGGGTGTGATTTGGACTTCAGAAGTACCTAGCGTAGGCGTAGCCCGTCGTAGACATCGCTTTTCCATAACTGTTTCCTAATTCATTTCCCTGGATAGGTTCATACTTTATCGGTCTTAGCTTGAAAATAAATCAGAGTTACAGTAGATGCTGATGGAATTGACTACAACTTTTCATGCTCTCAAAGAATGGGCAGTCGCCGTAAATGCCTTGGAAAATGGCAAAACAATTATGTTGCTCCGCAAAGGCGGTATCCATGAACGAAATGGACATTTCCAAGTTGCCCACAAGCAAATTTTGCTTTACCCTACTTATGAACATCAACAAGCTTTCATGCTGAAAGCTGAGTATGCCAATCGTGTTTATCCAGTAACATCAGGTTGGCATCCAGAGACAGTTTCCATCGGCAGTTGGGCTGAAATTACGGAAATTTTGCCAGTTAGCGACGAGTCTATTGTTAACGCCTTGCTTCCCTTCCATATTTGGAACGAGCATTTTATTAGCGATCGCCTCAAATGGAAACCACGCCAGCCTCTTTATATTCTTTTGCTGCGGACATATAAACTACCCCAACAAGAAATTCCTTACCAACCTAAATACGGCGGTTGCAAGTCATGGATTGATTTAGATCAACCAATTCACTTGCAAGGAGCAACACCAGTTTTGTCTGACTTTGCATACACTCAACTAGTAGAGACAATTCGCCAGATTGTCGGCGATAAGTTGTATGCTCCATCCTTTCAATAACCCAAGTTGCGGTTTATCAAAGATCAATTTCTTATTGAATGCGAAGGCGCACAATAAAGATGGCGGTTGTGCCTAGCGCAACCGCCATCTGCGGCTTAATCAAAAATACAAGTATTGAAAAAGAGGCAAGGGAGGCGGCAGCCCCAAGGACAGCATTCCCAGTCTGAGACTGGGAACGAGATAATATCTAAAAGCTGATTCTAGGCTGGCTTTCGCGTTAAGTTGACACGTATGAGCAATGCTGTGCCCCAAGGACAGATGTGGTTTTTCAAGCCCCTCATACTTTGTATTTTGCGTCAATGCGTAAGTCCTATCCTATTTGATTGCGTGAAAAAATTCAGTACAACTCAAAGAGGCTTCTTGCCTATTGCCTATTGCCTATTAATAATTAGTTTCCACAATCTGCGCTTATGTATGTAAGCAGAAAAACAAATAGCCTGATTGCGAACCTCAGTCAAAAAAGTAGTTATTGTTACACCCAATCATAAAAAGCGCGGATAACATTAGAAAAATCTCCCCTAGAAGGAAGGTGAGAGAAAGCTGTTTGTCTTTGTGTCCTACTAGCAGCTTTCTCAGGATAGGGCTTGTTAAGTAATCATCCTTTAGTGGATAGAGCTTAATTACATTTGTCTAAAGTATTAGGCAAAAAAGTACCCCACAAGGGTGATAAATAGCTTGACAAAAGTCTGCTATTATGCATTATTAGATAAAAGCAAAGGAGTTTGCAATGCATCGACAAATGTGCTGGTTACCTAAGTCTGGTGGCAACGGAGAGAAGATTTTGTATTTGCAGACAGAACCCAATCAACCTTGGCGTCCTTATACAAGTTTTGGAAATTTTACAGTCCCAGATTATCAAATACCAAATGGTTCTAAAGGTTGGGCAACTTATCAAAAACTTCTCAAAGCAGGTTGGACACTAGTACCTAGCGCACGGGCAAATGAGTTTGGCAGCAGCAGTTACGTAGAGTCAAAAGCCCAAAATCAATAGTTATTGGTTATTAGTCATTAGTATTAGTCATTTGTTACTCTCTGCGTTCCTGCGTCTTCCCAATCTCTCATCTCCCTCATAAACCTCTGGGAGAACCTTCACCGCGAGGATCAGCCGCCCCTTCTAAAGTTCCATCAGATGTAACAGCGATCGCGTTACTATTACCCCAAGGAGTAGTTTCCTTTATTTTATGCCCTCGACGGCGTAAGTCTTGCACAGTAAGAGTATCCAAACCCCAGGGTTCGACGCGCAACTCATCTGGAAGCCATTGATGATGTATGCGTGGAACAGAAACAGCTGCGCCAACATCCATGTTGTATTCCAGCACATTTAGGATGACTTGCAAAACCTGAGTAATAATGGTGCTACCACCAGGCGCACCCGCTGCCATCCGAAAATGACCATTTTCTGTGACAATTGTGGGAGTCATGCTGGATAGAGGAGTTTTGCGGGGTGCAATGGCATTTGCATCGTTACCAACTAAACCAAAAGCATTAGGCACTCCTGGCGCAGCTGCAAAATCATCCATCTCATTATTGAGAACAATTCCAGTTCCCGGTGTCACCACTCCAGCACCAAAAATGAGATTAATTGTGAAAGTCAGACTTACAGCGTTGCGTTCTTCATCCACAACATTGAGATGACTGGTTTGGGGAGATTCATGCCGAGGGCAAGGGGATGAGGGAGCAGGGGAAGCAGGGGGAGATGAGGGGAAAAGGAGACATTTTGAATTCAAGTCTACTGGCTTTACCTCGGTTGAGGATCGAGCCATTTGCATATTAATTTCTTGACGGCGTTTTTTAGCGTAAGCTGGACTGAGCAGTTCTTGTACAGGGACTTTGACAAAATCAGGATCGCCTAAATATTTTGAGCGATCGCTGTAAGCAATCTTCATTGCTTCTACCATTAGATGTATGGCGTCAGGATGATGCCATCCCAAAGATTTCAAATTGGTATCACCGATAATATTTAAAATCTGCAATAGATGAACGCCTCCCGATGAGGGTGGTGGCATTGAGCAAATTTTAGCTTTGCGGAAGTTGCCACAAACGGGAGTTCGCCAGATTGGTTTGTAGGCTTTCAGGTCTTCTAGAGTAATTAAACCACCATTTTTTACCATATCAGAGGCGATCGCCCGAGCAATACTTCCGGTGTAAAAATTTTGGGGATTTTGGGCAACTGCTGTTAAAGTGCGTGCCAAATCACGCTGCACCAGTTTCTCCCCTGGTTGATAAAATTCACCATTGCGAGTGAAAATTTCTCGTGCGGCTGGATTGTTAAGGACTACTTCCTTGCGGGGATCGTTTGCTTGCAGAGAACGCCAAGTTACTACATCACTAAGAATAAAACCATCTTTAGCGAGTGCGATCGCAGGTTTCACTACCTCTTGCCAAGAAAGCTTACCATAGCGACGATGCACTTCATAAAGTCCTGCCACCGTTCCTGGTGTCCCTGCTGCCAAATAACCATTAATACTTGCATTCGGACGCACCTTTCCTTCTGCATCAAGATACATATTTCTTGCAGCTTTCAACGGTGCGCGTTCGCGGAAATCTAGCGCTTTGATATCGCCAGTTTTCTCAGAGTGCATCAGCAAAAATCCGCCGCCGCCGATTCCTGCTGAAAAAGGCTCAACTACTGAAATCGCAAAGGTTGTGGCTACGGCTGCATCGACTGCATTACCACCTTTGCGTAGCATTGAAATCCCGGCTTCACTTGCTAACGGATGGGCTGAAACCACCATCCCTTTTTTGCTGCGTAGGGGTAAAGTTAAGCCAGCTGACGCAACTTGATTGTAAAGGAGAACGCTGAAAGAAAAGATTGCAATGGCTATATGCGCCCCAGGCATCACAACTTGCTTGGATTTAGCAACAGTAAACATTTTTATCCCATTTCTCCTAAAATCTTATGCTTGTCTATAATCTTGGTGTGAGATTATTAATATGATATTGATTTGAAAATTTTACATTACTTATAAACGCTATGTTACTAAAGATAAGTAAAACATTTTTCAAAGCTTTAACTATTGGCTTATGTATCTCTGGCGGAAGTGTCCTCTCTCAAACATTACCGCTTTCCTCTAACTTAGTAGGTTTTAATACGCCTGAAGGCGAAAACTTATTATTTCAGAGTAAATCAAAAGATGACTTTTTTCCATTGAGTATGCAATTCATTACTCAAAATAATCAGGCATATTGTGGTGTTGCTAGTATGGTTATGGTACTGAATGGTCTACAAATTCCAGCACCAGAAGCACCGCAGTACAAACCATATCGAGTATTTACTCAAGAAAACTTTTTTAGCAATGATAATGCCAAAAAAGTGTTAACTCCTGAAGCTGTGTCTCGCCAAGGTATAACTCTAGATCAGTTAGGGCAATTACTAGCTAGCTATGGTGTTAAAGTTAATGTTTATCACGCTGCCGACACTAGTTTAGAGCAGTTCCGTAAACAAGCAGCAGAAAATTTAAAACAACCGCAAGATTTTGTTTTAGTAAACTATTTACGCAAAGAAATAGGTCAAGAGAAAGGAGGGCATATTTCTCCTTTAGCAGCATATAATGAGCAAACAGATAGGTTTTTAATTCTTGATGTTTCTCGTTACAAGTATCCACCAGTTTGGGTAAAAACAGCAGATTTATGGAAAGCAATGCTCACAAATGATTCCACATCAAAAAAAAGCCGTGGCTTTGTATTTGTAAGCAAAAGCCTTTGACATAACAATCGGTTCATTGAATTTACGAATTCTGCGATCGCCCATCCTACATGTAAATAATGTGAGCTAATTATGGATACTGTAATTACACCAGAAAGAATCGAGTTGCCACCTGGCGCGGTGTTGAAGCTTTTGGGAGATTGGAAAGACTATCAAGTATTGAGTCAGCAACTAGGCGATCGCTCCTCGCCTCGCATTAAATATCGAAAAGGAGAAATTCTGCTGATGGCACCGCTACCAGAGCATGGAAGAGATGCGAGTTTACTGGCATTGATAGTAATAGCTCTACTTGACCACTTAAACCGTATATATGAGTCATTTACGCCCATTACCATGAGCTTGCCAGAGGTTAGCGGTATTGAACCAGACTTTTGCTTTTATATTGAAAATTGGAGAGCAGTAGTAGGAAAAAAAAGAATTGATTGGGAGTCAGATCCACCACCAGATTTAGCGATTGAAATAGATGTGACAAGCTACACCGACATTAATGATTTTTTACCTTATCGAGTGCCAGAGGTCTGGATATTAAAAAGTAATCGATTATTAATTTATAAATTGCAGGAAGAAAGTTATGCGATCGCAGAAAGCAGCTACTTTCCAAATGTCAGAGAAATTGTGCAGCAATGTCTCCAAATTGCCAATGAACAAACAACAAGTCAAGCGATTAGGTGGTTAAAAAACTTTTTGCGTGGACAACATTAGTACAATGTCTAACGTAGTTTTAAGAGTTTGTAGTAAGGACTTTAGTCCTTACTACGAACTTACTTATACCAATTTTGTATGAAGATGCATATAACAAGACCCTCCCTGTAGTCCCCCCTTACTAAGGCTACCGTGTATGTGTATACACAAGTCAAATTACCCCCCTTAATCCCCCCTTGGAAAGGTGGGAAAAAAGAAATATAGTTCCCTCCCCTTTATAAGGGGAGGGTTAGGGTGGGGTAAAGCCTATCCTTAATTACGAATTATTTAATCTCTTCGATTTGCGAAACTCCTGGACAACATCTTTAATATCACGTAATTCACCCTCAACTAAATAGTTTAACTGTCGCATTTCATCTGCCGAAATCTTTCCAGCAAGTGAGGCGATCGCTTTTTTTAATTCAGGATATTTTTTTAATATTTCTTGTCGGACAATGGGGACAGGTTCGTAAGGTGGAAAATATTGTTTATCATCTTTTAAGACAACTAAACCCAAACGAGAAATCTGTCCATCAGTGGAATTACCCGCTACCATATCCACCTGTTTTTGAATCAAAGCACGATATATCAAACCCAAGTCCATAATTTGGGGAGCTTTTGCAAAACGTAAATCGTAAGTTTTAGCTAATCCGGGAAAACCATCTTCTCGTTCTAAAAATTCGTAACCGAAACCGCCACGCCACTGCGGTGTATATTGAGTAGCTTGGGAGATAGTTTGAATATTGTAGCGTTTAGCAGTTTCACCCCGAATAATCATCGCAAAAGTATTTTCAAAACCTAAGCTTGGCATCACTTCCAGATTGAATTTTTGAGCGTAAGTTTGTTTTAATCGTTGATAAACTTCTTGAGGATTGTTAACTGCTTTTTGCTTCAAAATTCCAGTAAAAGCTGTACCTGTATATTCAATATAAGCATCAATTTTGCCAGATGTAATCGCACTATGACAAACAAAAGAACCACCCAAGCGAGGGCGACGAACCACTTTCAAGTTAGTAGTTGCCTCAATTTGCTGTGCTAAAAGTTCACCTAAAATATCTTGTTCTGTAAAATCTTTGGAAGCAACGATAATATCACCACTGCTACTATTTAAGTTCGGCGTGCAGCCAGTGATTACCAGTAACACAGCAAAAGTTAAAAAGCAAAAGGCTAAAAATCTTTTCATTACTTGTTTAACTTTTTATTTTTAATTTATTCTCTAACCAGCCAATTACAAAGTCAGCCAGTAATGCAATTGCCGCCGCCGGAACCGCACCAGCTAAAATTAACTGATCGTTGACTACTGAAATCCCGCGAAAAATAAATACTCCTAAACCACCAGCACCTATTGCTGCTGCAATAGTTGCAATCCCAACAGCAATGACAGTTGCTACTCTTACCCCTGCCAAAATTACTCCCATCGCCAAGGGAATTTCGACTTGTATTAATAATTGCCTATCTGTCATTCCCATACCTCTGCCAGCTTCTCGAATTGCTGGATCTACGCCAGTGATCCCTGTGTAAGTATTGCGAATTATTGGTAAAAAAGAATATACAGTCAAGGCAATAATTGCTGGTAATACACCAATTCCAGCAACGGGAATGAGTAAACCAAACAACGCCAAACTAGGAATTGTTTGGAAAATATTTGCTATGCCGAGAATGGGTTGGCGAAGATAAGTTTTACGTGTAATTAAAATTCCTAATGGAATGCCTACGAATATAGCAATTCCAATTGCAATGCCTACTAAAAATAAGTGTTCTAGAGTATGCTGAAGGATTTCTGGAGCATACTTAATCAGGAAGAAATCTTTCATAAAGCGTTTTTCAGGGAACACAAACATTGCAGAAAGGCGAGGCTTTCTGGATGTTGCGATCGCATAAATTCATCTGTCGTCCCCAATACTACCAATTCTCCGCCATACATCAAACCAATTCTCGATGCTAAGACAAAGGCTTCTTGAATATCGTGGGTGACAAAAACAACTGTCTTGCCTAATTCTTGCTGCAAATTCCGAAACTCTTGTTGAAGTTCTAGGCGCGTAATGGGATCGAGTGCGCCAAAGGGTTCATCCATTAACAACACAGGCGGATCTGCTGCTAAAGCCCTGGCTACACCAACTCTTTGCTTTTGCCCTCCCGAAAGTTCGTGTGGGTAACGCCCAGCGAATTGTGCTGGTTCTAAACCTACAAGTTGCAACAATTCATAAACCCGCGTTTTAATTTGTTTGGGTTGCCAACCTTCCAAAGCCGGGACTAAACCCACATTGCGTTCGACAGTGAAATGGGGAAATAAACCAATTTCTTGAATTACGTAACCAATTTTTCGCCGCAGTTTAATTTCATCCCATTCAGTTGTGGGAATACCATCAAATAAAACTTCGCCTTGTGTAGGTGTAAATAGGCGATTAATTAACTTCATTGTCGTGGTTTTGCCGCTACCACTGCGCCCAAGTAATACTAGTGCTTCTCCTTGGTGAATGGTGAAATTGAGGTTTGACACCAATGGGCGATGGTTGCGGCTAAAAGTAACATCGCGGAATTCGACAGCGGTTTGGTTATTTTGCGGCATGAGTAGCTTTTGATATAGGCATATATCACATTATTTGTTGATTTTGCTATTATGCTAACGCCCGCGTTGACCTATTCAGATTTTAGCGATACTGCTAAGAATAGCCTTAAGGCTTTACAGTAGGGAAAAGATCAGAAAGTTCGGACAGTAGAAAGCAATAGGTACAACAGTTGGTAATAACTATATTATGAACTCGTTTGAAAGTATAACAATTGAAGGATATCGTCGCTTGTATAATGTACAAATCGATATGCATGAGCGACCCCTGACGGTAATGATTGGTGCTAATGGTGTAGGTAAAACCTCTCTGTTAGAAATTTTTTCACTTTTAGCAGCATCAGCAAATGCTCAACTAGGAACCAAAATTTCCGAGTTGGGTGGACTGAGTGATATTATGACGCGCGATCAGGCTAAAAGTATAACAATTTCTTTGTCTATGAGTGTGCCCGGTTATGCACCACTAGACTACTCGCTAGAAGTCGCTCCTAAAGGGTTAGCATATGAAATTGCTCTAGAAACACTTACTCAACAAAATGATCGTCATGCATCGGAACCCTTTAAACACATTGACTCTCGTGGTTTAGATGTTAAATATTTTAATACAGAAGATCAAAAGCTATTGCGTCCAAATTGGGATCATAATCCCTTAGAAACTTCTCTTGCTCAAGTTCCCAAAATGTACCAAGAGCCAGAGAATCTGCGAAAAAGATTAGCTTCTTGCACTTTTTATGGAGCATTAAATGTTACTCCTAAAAGCCCAGTTCGTTTACCACAATCAATGCGCCCAGTGACCTTACCAGGTTCTCATGGAGAAGATTTAGTTTCCTGCCTTTATTATTTGCGAGAAACTGATTCAGAACGATTTGAAATTATTGAAGATACCCTTGCTGCTGCATTTCCAGATTTTGAGCGTTTATCGTTTCCGCCAGTAGCAGCAGGAACTTTAGCAATGACTTGGAAAGACAAAAATTTTTCTAAGCCTCTTTATATGCACCAGTTGTCTGAGGGAACTTTGCGGTTTCTTTGGTTAGTAACACTGCTGCAAAGTCCAGATTTAACTGCTGTCACTCTTATTGATGAGCCAGAAGTCAGCTTACACCCAGAACTATTAAGACTATTAGCTGATTTAATGCGCGAAGCTGCCCAACGAACTCAGCTAATTGTGGCAACCCATTCAGATAGATTAATAAGATTTTTAAAACCTGAAGAAGTTCTAGTTTGTGATTCTGAGGATGGTTTAACAACTATGAATTGGGGTGACTTGTTTGATTTAGAAAAATGGCTAGAAGATTATAGTTTAGATCAAATTTGGGCGATGAACTTAATTGGTGGTCGTCCATGAGAATAGCAATTTTAGTTGAAGGTGCAACAGAAAAAGCTTTTGAGCCAATTTTACGAGATTTCCTTAAGTCACGCTTGCAACAACAGATGCCTAAACTTCAGTTTATACCTGATGATGGTCGCATTCCCAAAGAAGAAAAACTCAGGCGTAAGGTTGAGAATTTACTGACAGGGAGGGATGCTTTCAATGCTGTGATTGCACTAACAGATGTTTATACAGGAACCAATGATTTTCAAGATGCAGCAGATGCTAAGGCAAAAATGAAAATGTGGGTGGGGAATAACCCTAGTTTTTATCCCCATGCAGCGCAGTATGATTTTGAAGCTTGGCTACTACCTTATTGGCCAACTATTCAAAAATTGGCTGGACATAATAAGTCAGCGCCAAGGGGATTACCTGAGCAGGTGAATCACAAGAAACCTCCGTCATATCATATTAAAGAAATATTCGAGTTAGGTAAAAAACGCAGTTATAGTAAAACTCGCGATGCAGCCAAGATTTTAAAAAACAATAATCTAATGGATGCAGTCAATTTGTGTCCGGAATTAAAGGAATTTTTGAATACTATTCTGTCTCTTTGTGAGATTGATTTGATTCCATGACTGAACTGCCTCAATTAAATGGCGTTCCGGTTCAGCAGAACTCGCAATTTTACCATCATTTTTCGGTATCTAATCAGTAATGTAAGAAGGCAAAAGTTAAACCGCTCTCGGTACAAAAAAACCACTCACTTTAAATTAATCTGAGTGGCGATTTTCTCCAAAGTAGGGAGTACCTAAAGCTTTCGGGGGTGTAGATTTCCCCGCTAATCCCACTAATGCTAATAAAGCGATCGCATAAGGTAGCATTACTAAAAATTGGTAAGGAATATTTGCCCCTAATGCCTGAATTCGCAGTTGTAAAGCTTCTGTAGCCCCAAACAGCAAACAAGCCAAAGCACTACCTATAGGATGCCATCTGCCAAAAATTAATGCTGCGATCGCAATAAATCCTTTACCAGCACTCATCCCCTCGGCAAAAAATCTTACCTGTACCAGAGTTAAATAAGCACCTCCTAAACTCGCAAGACAGCCACTAATCACCACAGCGATATAACGGATATTTCGTACCGAAATTCCAGCAGTGTCAGCAGCTTTCGGAGATTCACCCACTGCCCGCAATGTCAGCCCAAAGCTAGTTTTAAATAAAAGATATGTAGTGAAAATAACTAAGATAAATAATAAATATACTAAAAAATCTGACTGAAATAATAGCGGCCCGATCAGGGAAATATTGGCTAAACCAGGAATAGTAATTGTCCCAATTCCAGGTAATTGTTGCGTACTACTGCCACTAAACACTAACCGGGCTAAAAACGATGTTAATCCAGCTGCAACAAGATTAATTGCTAGCCCAGATACCAATTGATCGACACGCAAAGTTACACATAAAAAAGCATGAAGTAGTCCGACTAATCCCCCAGCCATCAAGGATGCAAGGATACCAAGCCAGGGATTGCCTGTGTAGAAAGTCGCAGCAGCACTAGTAAAAGCACCTGTAAGTAACATTCCTTCTAAGGCGATATTTAACACCCCCGAACGTTCCGAATACAATCCTCCAAGGGCTGCAAATGCTAGGGGGACGGCTAGACGTAAGGTAGCTACCAAGTAATCAGAGAAGAAGTTGAGATTATTCATAGAGTTATACCATTGTAGAGACGCGATTCATCGCGTCTTTACCCAAGGATATGTTGCAATCATTAATTAAATTGGTATGAGTTTTTAACGCAAAGTTTCGCAGAGTTTCCTGGATTAAACCTTTGCGCCTCTCTGCGTTTTTACTCTTATTTCTCTTTCCACCGCGAAACTGATAGCAATAAATAACACCATAAACCCCTGAATCGCGTAAACTACAGTTACCGGCACACCTGCACTACGCTGCATCACATTTGCACCACTGCGAAGCGCTGCAAAAAACAAAGAAGTCAATACTACACCGACAACACTACCACGACTTAAAAAAGCGATCGCAATGGCATCAAATCCATAACCTGGGGAAACTTGTTCAAATAGCCGATATTTCAATCCCATCACCTCACAACTCCCAGCTAACCCAGCTAATCCACCCGCAGCAGCCATCACCAGCATAATGGTACGTTCAACAGATATATGGGCATAACGGGCGGCAATCGGGTTAAATCCCACTGCTGTAATTTGATAACCTAGAGGCGATCGCACTAACAATACCCATAAAATACCTGCGGCAATTAAACCGAATAAAATCCCAGCATGGGCAAGGCTTTGCGGTAAGATAATCGGCAAACGCGATGTTTTGGCAATTAATGGCGAATAAGGGCTAGGCGCACCTGTTGCCATTAATGGATTTTGGACGAGGTAGCTAACTAAATTTACGGCGATATAGTTGAGCAATAATGTAGTAATTACCTCATTCACTCCACGCATGGCTTTGAGATAACCAGGAATCCAACCCCAAACTGCACCAAAAACAAATCCTGCTAAAAGTGCTAAGGGGATATGAATCACCGCAGGTAATCCTTGCACATATAACCCAATTAAAGTACTTCCCAACGCACCCAGATAAATTTGTCCTTCTCCACCGATATTAAATTGCCCAGCCCGCAACGCCACTAACACGCCTAAACTGGTGAATAATAGCGGTGTCATTTTGGTGAGGGTGTTACCTAATCCAAAGTATGTGGAGAGAGATTCTTGAAATAAAATGCTGTATGCGGTGATGGGATTTGCCCCAGCAATTAGCATCAGGATAGCACCGACGATGAGGGCGGAGGTAATCGCAATGAGCGGTGATAAGATTGGTAACAGGAATTTCATGCGATTAGTTGCGATCGTTAAGTTTGGAGATATGATTTCCTATACAGTTCATTAACTCCTCAAAACTGGATCAAATTGAACAATTTACAAACATCATTTTTAGTTTTAAATTTTGTTCTAACTGTTCTGCTGATTTTGAATCGCTGTAATTTCATCAGGCGTTAAAGTTACAACTTTTCCTTCTCGTATAATACTAATCGATTGGCCAAGCTTACGATGTCGTTCTATTGCTGCTGCAATTGCTGCTTTGACTCCAGCATCAATTTTATAATGTAACTTTTTCATCTCTTCTTCAGTCATTTCATACCTCTATAATTTGGTTCCAAATCTCATTTATATAAATAATAGGCTGTTGATGAATAATGCTTTCAGCAACAAAAAGGGGAGATGATCTAGAGTTATCATAGATCATCCAACCATCGCACAAAGGTAAGTATAAAGAAATCAGGTTCTTTCGCCCCTGTTGGTAGCGTCTACGAATAACATCTTCTGGAATAGAGTGTCCACCACTAGCAACCCTTGCTGCTACTCGTTCTACTGCTAAGTCAACGCTTTGTAACCAAAAGTATATCAAGTTAATTGTGTAGCCTTTTGCTCTACAACCAATAATAAAAGGTGCAAAACTTCTAGCTGCTAGCGTAGTTTCAAAAGCAAAATCACTACCTGAATTAGATAACCTCCGCAGTCGCATAATCATTAACCTTCCTGCTTCCATAGCCATTGAATCGGGATTTAATGGAGATAGTCCAGCAGCAATAGCATCTGCATTTACGTACTCAAAGCAGTCTAGAAAATTTGGTAATAAACTCATCGATACGGTGGTTTTTCCTGAACCATTTGCACCACCAATAATATAAAGACTCGGCATTTTACTCTCTGGGTGTTCCCCCAGCCATCAACAAACCAACTTCTTCCACCTTCGCCGTGGCTGCATCCAAAATAGCCACAAACTCACCTCTGTAGATTACGGCAATGCGATCGCTCATTGCCATCACTTCTTCTAACTCAGTAGAAATATACAAAATTGCCGCACCGCGATCGCGTTCTGTTAAGATTCGAGACTGAACGGCTACTGTCGCCCCGACATCTAACCCCCTTGTGGGTTGCATGGCAATAATTAAAGCTGGTGTTTGCGCCAGTTCTCGCGCTAACACCACTTTTTGTTGATTTCCTCCCGAAAGCTGACTTACCTTGATATCAATCCCATTCGCCCGAATGTCAAACTCTTGCATTGCAGCTTGGGCACGATTTGCGATCGCTTCTTGTTGTAACAAAAAACGGCGACAAAATGGCAGATATTTAAAAGCTTTTAAAATCAAATTTTGGGCGATGCTAAATTGCAACACCAATCCCATTGTCTGCCTATCTTCTGGGATGTAGCCCACTGAGGAATCCTTGGGCGTAAACTCAATTTTACCCTGCTTAATAGTCCTCACAAGAGCGATGGCATCAGCTAATTCTCGCTGTCCATTGCCATCTACACCAGCAATTCCTAAAATTTCTCCCGCCCGCAGTTCAAAAGAGACATTATTTACAGCCAGAATATTTATTTCATCAACAACTTGCAAATTTTGCACCGATAGAATAATTTCTCCTGGTAATGTCGGACTTTTATTTAATTGTAAAGCTACCTCCCGTCCTACCATCAATGCTGCTAAATGCTGAGGTGTTGTCGCTTCAGTTGATGTTGTCGCTACTACTTTTCCCTGGCGTAAAACTGTGACTGAATCACAGAGATTCATTACTTCTTCTAACTTATGACTGATAAAAATGATTGTGTTACCTGCGGCTGCCAATTGGCGCAAGATAGCAATTAATGATTCTACTTCTGGTGGTGTCAAAACTGCTGTAGGTTCATCAAGAATCAACAACTTTGCTCGACGGTAGAGAACTTTGAGAATTTCTACCCGCTGTTGTGCCCCAACAGATAAATTTTCAACTTTGGCAGTGGGTTCAATTTCTAATCCATAAGCTTGGGATAAAGCGGCGATTTCTTGCTGTTTTTCTTCTAGATTTAGCCGCCAAGTTTTCTCCATCCCTAAGATGATATTTTCTGTAACAGTAAGTTTAGGTACAAGCATGAAATGTTGGTAAATCATGCCAATGCCTAATTTAATTGCCTCGTTTGGTGAAGTAATTGTTATTGGTTGTTCTTGGAGATAAATTTCACCAGCATCAGGTTGATAGAGTCCACTAATAATATTCATTAAAGTACTCTTACCCGCGCCATTTTCGCCTAGTATTGCATGAATGGTTCCAGATGCAACAGAGAGATTGATATTGTCGTTAGCAATAAAAGGCCCAAAGCGTTTGGTAATATTGTTTAAGCGTAAATAGTTCATGTTCACAAAGCTGATAGCTTGTTGAGGACTGTAGTATACTCCTTGCAAAAGTCTCTAACACCCCACCCCTTGGTAAAGCTAAGGTGTACACACAAGTCACCCAATACGCCGGGGATAAGGCAAAAAGCCCCCATTGTAGAGACGCGATTCATCGCGTCTAAAATACTGGCGCATTAGACAGACGCGATAAATCGCCGTCTCTACAAAGACAATTCTTCCTGTTTTTTAATCTAGTCTGCTAAACCTATGTTGTTGCTTTCTTCACGCAGCGCGTATCCTTACCAGCCTCTTTGCAGTCTTCAAAAACGGTTTTTTTATTAACAATCTCTTGCTTTGCATTCAATACCTTTTGCTTTATTGCTTCCGGCACGATTGCCCCGAATTTACCTAAAAATAATATATCTGTTCTTTCTAACCCAATTGTATATATTTGTCCTTTAATTTGTTTTTGTCTAGCTAATTCTGCTATATAATTTATCGCTAAATCTAAGCGTTTCACTGCGCTGGTTAAGACAGCTTTTGGTGCAACATTTAATTGATCCTTGGTATTACCAAAAGCATATACTCCTTTTTCACCTGCTGTTTGTAAAACTGCGGCTGAGGCATTATCTAACCATTGATAGATGACATCAGCACCAGAAGAAATTAATGCCAGAGTCGCTTCCTTAGCTTTGGCAACATCATTCCAATCACCTGTAAAAGTAGAAGTAATTTGGATATTTGGTTTAACAGACTTTGCTCCTAATTCAAACCCCCGCAGTTCTCCCTCGGTAGCGGGGAACTTCTCTCCAGCAATATAAGCTAATTTATTAGATTTAGTCACAGAAGCACCGATAATGCCACACAAATAACTAGCTTGTAGGTGATCTATTCGTAAAGAAGCAATATTCTCACCCTTGAGATTACCATTTACTCCGACAAAAAACGTGTTGGGAAACTGTGAAGCGACTTGTTCAATTGCGGCATCAAATTGTCCGCCATGCGCGAAGATGAGATTGTAGCCTTTACGAGCAAAATCTGTTAATACTTCTGTTTGATCTGCTTGTGGTACTTTTTCAACATAGGCGGTTTCTGCACCTAGCTTTTGTTTTGCTAGATTGATTCCTTCATAACCAGATTGATTCCAGCCTTTATCGGTAATTGTGCCAGGGAGAGCGATCGCTATTTTAAACCCTTCAGCACCACCTGTTGTTGTAGCTGTTGGTATCGTCTGATTACTACAAGCTTGCAGCAGTAAACTAGTACTAAACCCTGCTGAACCAAGCAAGATAAATTCACGCCGACTAAAGTTTGTTGTCATACCTCGCCTTCAGATAGCTATTTAAGTTATTTCAACACTCTAGAGTCGTAGGTGGTACTTTGGAAACAATTTTTCCCGGATTTATTAAAGACGCGATGAATCGCCGTCTCTACAATAATCAGTCTTTTGTAGAGACGGCGATT